>CAZMWD010000255.1:0-1904 GCA_964569685.1 uncultured Cocleimonas sp.
AAAGCGGCTGAAGTTCGCCTTGTAGGTCGTGAGTTTGTTGGTGGTGGTTACGTTACTGTATTAGTACGTGGTGAAACGGGTGCAGTAAACGCCGCTGTTCGTGCTGGTGCTGATGCCTGTGAACGTGTGGGTGATGGTCTGGTTTCAGCGCATATCATTGCACGCGTACATGGCGAAGTAGAAAATATCTTACCTACAGTTATTAAATAAACTGAGTAGTACAAGAATTGCTACCTAAATCTCGTAAATGAACATTTACAGAATTTAGGTTGTATAAATTAATTTGACGAAGGTCAGGAGAAATAAAATGAGTGAAATATCTGGAATTGCATTAGGTATGATTGAAACCCGTGGACTAGTACCTGCTATTGAAGCAGCAGATGCTATGACAAAAGCGGCAGAAGTTCGCCTTGTAGGGCGTGAGTTTGTTGGTGGTGGTTACGTTACTGTATTAGTACGTGGTGAAACAGGTGCAGTAAACGCCGCTGTTCGTGCCGGTGCGGATGCCTGTGAACGTGTGGGTGATGGTCTGGTTTCAGCGCACATCATTGCACGTGTACATGGTGAGGTAGAAAACATCTTACCTACTACTATAAAAAAAGGTAAAAAGTAGTATATTTAGGAACCTGCATGAATAAGTTGAATAGTTCTGGTATAAGAAAGACAAGCTAGAAGTATTTAAGTTGTTTCATGCGTGTTCCTAAAACTTTCTGCGTGCACTTTGTTTTTCGGGATGCGGGCAGTTAAAGTAAGCTGTTATACCAAACCGAGCTATTGTTAGCATGCTAAACAGGCTCAGGAGACATAAATGAGTGAACAATCTGTATCTGGAATAGCACTAGGCATGATCGAGACGCGTGGTTTAATACCTGCTATCGAAGCGGCTGATGCTATGACCAAAGCGGCCGAAGTTCGCCTTGTCGGACGTCAATTTGTCGGTGGTGGTTATGTCACTGTATTAGTGCGTGGTGAAACGGGTGCGGTTAACGCAGCTGTTCGTGCGGGCGCTGATGCGTGCGAACGTGTCGGTGATGGTCTGGTTTCAGCTCATATTATTGCGCGTGTTCACAGCGAGGTAGAGAACATTCTGCCTAAAACGCTGAAAGATATTACTAGACCGAGAGCCAGTTGAGTTGTCTCGCAAATTGCTAGCTTAAATTATTATGTTAATGAACCCTAAACTAACCGGTTACCTACATCGTGCTGTCAGTCACGAAATGGCAGCTGTGCAGCAATATCTTACGCAGGCTACCCTGTGTGAATTATGGGGTTTAGCCGATGCAGCCCGTAAATTACGGCAAGAATCTGAAGAAGAATTAGAACATGCACAACGTCTTATTCGGCATATGTTGAGTTTAGGCTTATTACCCAATAGCACGCAACTGCCTGCGGTCAGAGCAACCCATAGTCTAAAAGATATGTTAATGGCTGATTGGCAATTAGAAGCCGATGCCATTCATTTGTATAGTGAGGCGAGTCAATATTGTGCGCGCATCCAAAATGAGGTTGCTTATCAACTGTTTGCAGGTCTACTGCAAGAAGAACAAGAACACCTTGTGAGCTTAGAATCTTGGCTCGATGATTTGAACTCAAGCGAATTGCAATAAACGGAGTTCACTCGTGTCTGAAAAACAATTGCAACAAACGAAAGCACAGCAAAATATCAAAGTTTCTGGCAATACTGGCAACGAATGGAATGTGCAGAAACGTGCTCAGCAGATGACCCGACGCTTTGATTTTTCAAGCTATGATGAAATGCGTGATTTTCTCGATCAGTTAGAAGAACTTTCAGAAAGTGAAGCGTACTTTCCTGATTTAACCTTTAGTCGCACACACGTTAATGTCGCGATTAAATCACGTGGTGATGAATTAACTCAAGTAGACGTTAGTTTTTCTGAGAAAGT
>CAZMWD010000255.1:2004-3621 GCA_964569685.1 uncultured Cocleimonas sp.
TATCAAATTTGCCATTGCGAACCTTAAAGGGGGTTGTGGAAAATCTACATTAGCATTAAATCTTGCGGCGGGTTTAATGTCACGTGGCAGTACCGTATTACTGGATGCTGATCCACAAGGCACCTTAGAACACTGGATTAATCACGAAGACGTAGCCGGTATGCCACAGGTTCTATCTGCGGGTTCTGATCTAGCAAAAAAGATACGTGATGTTGGCAGTAAATATCAATATTTAGTGGTTGATTGCCCGCCTACATTGGGCCTGGGGT
This sequence comes from uncultured Cocleimonas sp., assembly GCA_964569685.1. Lineage (GTDB taxonomy): Bacteria > Pseudomonadota > Gammaproteobacteria > Thiotrichales > Thiotrichaceae > Cocleimonas. The sequence continues at coordinate 2,274 of CAZMWD010000255.1, forward strand.
ATATTGAAACAGCACTAGAAAAGGTCGATATACTCTTAATACCCGTACTACCTTCACCGCCTGATCTTTGGAGTAGTGTCCACATGGTTGAAGCCGTGGAACAGGCGCGCAAGGTTAATCCTAAATTACGTGCTTATTTTGTGCGTAACCAAGATGAACCCCGAAGTGCACTCTCCAAAGCCATGTGCAAAGCACTTGAAACGTGTGATTTACCCGCACTGGATAACGCACTGGGACGACGTGCTTCTTATCGTTGGGCTGCATTAGAAGGCATCAGTGTTTACCAGTTTGGTGCCAGAGGGAAGAAAGCGGTGAGTGACATCGAATCCATAATTGAAGAGGTTTTAAACCATGTCTAAACTTGAAGATAAATTGATTGCCAGCGTCAAAAAAACGCCGATGCAAAAAACCAGTGATGTGTTTCTTGATAAGCCAAACGGTAAGCCAGATCCTTTACAAGAGATTTCTGGCATTGGGGCGATGTTAGAAGAAAAGCTGAATAAATTAGGTATTTATCATTTTAGTCAAATAGCGGCTTTTTCACTTGCCGATGTTGCTATCGTTGATGACAAGTTGAATTTTAAAGGACGTATAGATAGAGAACAATGGATTGCTCAGGCAAAAGCTAAATCAGCAACAGGCTCAAAGACAAAGGCGCCACTTAATGCCGAATCGGGAGCAAACTCAAGTTCAAAGAAAACACTTAATGCTAAATCAGCTACAAATACAAAAGCAAGTCCTAAAGCCAGCTCAGAAACAGGTTCAAAAACAAAAGCGACACTAAAAACCAAATCTGCAACAAGTTCAAAAACAACAAATAAACCAGCAACTAGCCCGAAAAAAGTGCCACAAACATCGGCTAAAAAAGCCAGTAAAGACAACAAGACTAGTGCGAAAGCAATTAAAAAATCGACTAAAAAACCAACAAAACTTAGTTCAGCTAAAGCCAAAAAAATGTCTAATAAAAAGCCCCAAAAAACAACCGCGAAGACCACGGGAAAAGCGAGCACTAAGACAAAAGCTAAGATAAATAAAGCCGCTAAAAAAACCAGTAAAGCACAAACAAAAACGGCTAAAACAAACGCTAAATCTAAATCAATGGCACGTTCAAAAAAATCCAGTCCTAAAAAAGCAACAAAGATAAGCACCAAAAAAGGTCAGAAAGACTCGCGACAAAGACAAGTACATACGAGTGCAACAACCCCGTCATTGTTACCTTCAACACGCGTTTGGCCCGATTAATAACGCTTTTATTGAGACGTAAAAACAAACAGACCAATAACGTGATTTTTCGGCAAAGGTGATTTTTGGCTATTCAACTATCAGAACATCAGGACTTATTAGAAGA
>CAZMWD010000256.1:0-3619 GCA_964569685.1 uncultured Cocleimonas sp.
CATCTGTTTTAAAAATATTATAGAATTACCACTATGTTTAAACGAATTAAAGAAGATATTTCCTGCGTATTTGATCGTGACCCTGCGGCGCGCAATACCTTCGAGATTATAACGACCTATCCCGGTGTGCATGCGATTATTATGCACCGCTTTAGTCATGCCTTATGGGGCAAGGGTTTTAAGTGGTTGGCACGTGTCTTGTCGAATGTGGCACGCTTGTTTACAGGGATTGAAATTCATCCTAATGCAACGATCGGTCGGCGTTTTTTTATTGATCATGGTATGGGAGTTGTGATTGGTGAGACGGTTGAAATAGGCGATGATTGTTCGCTTTATCAAGGTGTGACATTGGGTGGAACCAGTTGGAATCCCGGAAAACGTCACCCAACCTTAGGGAATAATGTCGTGGTCGGTGCAGGGGCGAAGATTCTTGGTCCGTTTATCGTGCATGATGGCGCCAGAATTGGTTCGAATGCCGTTGTGGTTAAAGAAGTTCCCGCAAATACCACCGTGATTGGCGTACCCGGTCGAGAAGTCGTGCGCAGTGCCGATGATGCACAAGAGAATCGTGAGATAATCGCCAATAAAATGGGCTTTGATGCCTATGGTGCAACCCAAGATATGACTGATCCTGTGGCGAAAACGGTGAATCGAATGCTTGATCATATTCACAAGATGGATCAACGTATGGATAAGATGTGCATCCAGATTCAGCATTTAGGGGGCGAGGTAGACTTTGAGCCGTTACCCGAACTAAAAAATGCAGAATTGTCGGAATGTGGCACTGATTCCAGTGATAAAAAAGATAGTCAGGGGTGATCAAACAATAACTTGTGTGAGAAAATACTCTCATGCTTGGGCTTTTAGAAGAAATTAAAAGGTCTCATAAAAACAATGACAGATAAAATACCCGAACAAATAAGTAAAAAAATAGTCGATCAAAAAGCGAGCCAAGTTAAGTTGCGTTCAGAACCTTGTGATCCTAGTAAAGGGCAAGATGTATCTTCATTTACATTACTCGGTCGTGCTTTATTGCTTGCAGAACTCTCTATGATTGCTTATTTAAAACCGGACCAAACAGATAAAGCAGCAAAACGATTGGGTTTTACAAAGACCGTTTTTTATGACAACGACGGCTCTCAAGCGTATTCCTTTTCTAATCAAAGCGATATTGTGATTGCATTTCGTGGCACAGAACCCAACGAATGGAATGATATTAAAGCGGATATGGATGCCACCAAAGCACTGGCAGAAACGGTGGGGAAAGTACATCGAGGCTTTAAAAAAGAAGTGGATGATATTTGGCCGCAGTTAGAAGAAATGCTGATTTCAAATAAATCTAATTTAGCCAAGAACCTATGGTTTACGGGGCATTCGTTGGGTGGTGCAATGGCATCAATTTGTGCTGGGCGTTGTTTGTTAGCGCATATTAATACGAGTCCCGTACAAATTCATACCTTTGGTAGCCCTCGGGTGGGTACAAAACGTTATATCAATCATGCCAAGGTTGATTATTATCGTTGGGTTAATAATAACGATATTGTCGTCAAAACACCGCCAGCATGGTTAGGCTATCGTCACTCTGGCAAGGAAATGTATTTGAATGCAGAGGGTGCGCTTAAAGATTTAAATAAAATCCAACGCAGTGCTGATTTATGGAAAGGCTTTGTGATGGGCTTAAAGAGACGTGAATTGGATTATTTCAGTGATCATTTAATTGATCGTTATGTGGACTATATTTATAATAATTTCAGCAAGAAATAATTTGAATCTTCCCAGAATATGCACCTAAAAGAAGAAGCTGAGTGGGTAGAACCCTTTGAGTTTTTAGAAAGTCCAGATAGTAGGCTTCATAAGCTACTGAAAATTAAATAAATGTTAACGCAATTCTTATCGAAAAAAATTTTGTAAATTTAAGAATACATTTTATCTGAAGCACTCACCACATCTCCCAAACGAATCACCCCAGATTTTACTACCCGCGCATTAATTCCACCATGTCCGCGCACCGCATTGTATCCACCATCACCCAAGGTTTCTTCCATAAAAGAGCAGGGGTGGCATAAGCCTGTATATTCAAGAATGACTTCACCAATTTGAAACTGCTTGTCTTTTAAGGCTAATAAGTTAATGCCACTAACGCAAATATTACGGCGTAATTGTGCTGGGTCAATAGATGTTAAACCAAGGTTCGATGCGATTACAGGTAAATGTTCTGTTTGAATAAGGGTGACTTGGCGATTGCCTGATCTTCCTGCGTAACGATCGCCGGTTAAGCCATTTTGAGTTTTAGCTTCTACAGCATCGACGATTACCATTTTAGCGCGTCGTTCGGGGCGAACCCCTATCCATGTGACTTTGCCTTGTTGAGGCAGGGTTTTAAACAGTACATCAAGTGTTTTCACTTAGTTACTTTCTTATCCGCCAAACGTTTACTTTCTTTTTTTAGTGGACTGCCTTGCGGGCAAAAACTGGCGGCAAAGTTGACTAGGGTGGCGACTAGGTTGTTATCGGCAATTGAATAATGTACATATTGCCCTTTTTTTTCGCTATAGACTAATCCCGCATTTTCTAAAATCTTTAGGTGTTTAGAGAGTGCGGGCTTGCTCATTTCAAAGCGATCTGCAATCTCACCGGAGGTGAGGGCAGTACTTGAGAGATAACTTAAAATCAAACGGCGTGGCGTTGATGATAGGGCTTCGAATACTTTTGCAGATTTATCAGGTTCGGTCATGTGCTTAGTTTAACACTTTTGCGCACAGCCTAAATAAGAGATTGCCTTGCTTTTTGTGTATTTAAACTGAGTCTTATGACCAAACATCGCATAATCGATTTTACCTGTTTTGAGTTGTCTAATCATCCGAATCATGCGTAATGGGTTGATAGAAGGTCCCATGCCGCGTTGTTCTTTAGGGGCGAGCGCGTGTTTTTGTAAGATTTTTTTCAAGTGATTGGGGCGGATGAATTGGTGCCATACATGGGTGTTTTTGGGCATAAAGCGTGTCCACGGTATATTTTGTGCGACTTCAATTGCGCCGATTCTGCTCATGAGTGTTTTATTGATGGTATCGTAAATGAAGAGTCCGTTCGGTTTTAGAACACGGCTGATTTCTAAGATTACTTGATTAACATCATCAACGTGTTCAAGCACATCGCAACAGGTAATAATATCGACACTATTATTGTCAAAGGGTAATTGCTCGGCGGCTGCTTGTTGATAATTGATGCTTAGTTTATTGTCGATGGCGTGTTGTTTGGCGGTCGCAAGGCTGGCACTTGAAATATCAATTCCGGTGACGTTAAAACCTTGGCGTGCCATATCTTCTGTGATAATTCCACCGCCACACCCAATATCGAGTAACGTGTTTTTGTTGTTTTTAGTACGGTTAACTTGAAAACGTTCAATACACGATTTAATATAATCGGAGCGAATAGGGTGTATGCCCGTTTCTAATATATTGAGAAATGAATCAGCCTGCCACCAGCCTTTGGACATTGTATTGTATATTTCATTGTTGATTACGTTACTCATAGAAACCTCTTATTATGGTTAGTCACAAATATAATTAAATAATTAACTATTTAGTTAAATATATAACTAACTGTGTTATAGTTCAAG
>CAZMWD010000257.1:0-3618 GCA_964569685.1 uncultured Cocleimonas sp.
TTCAGTTTTAAACTTTTATGCATTGCTTTTATCGCCTGGTTATTTTTAGAAAGCCCCAACCTCGTGGCTAAATATTCCGCTTCTATGGCATATAAAATACGATTTAAGTCTGTGCGGTTATTTTTTTCTAGGCGGATCCAGTCATCTAACACTTTGTTCAATGGTTTTTCTAAGTCGGGGTTGTCGATAAGATATAGCCTAACCTCTTCATAACGTTGACTTGCAAGACGGATGTCTTCACGCAGGCGTTGTACTTCAATTTCTAGTCCTATATCAAACTCAGATAAGAAACTCAGTAACGTGGTGGTTGCGCTATCATTAAAGTCAAAGATAATAGGGGTTTTGTTGTCTACAGGTTTTTTCTTCTTTTTTGGTTTTTTGTTATTAAGCAGACGTCTAGCGGTATCAATGCTATCAACAAGCTCATCTTTTGCACCGCGAACACCTATTTGATAGTCACGGTTTAGTTTTGTTATTTTGTCATTTAGTTTAACGGCTTTAGTATAAAACTTATCAAGTACATCTTGCCGATTCATGGTTTTATATGAAATCCAAGCGTGGCGAATTTCTTTATCGGTTTCAGAATAGAGTGTATAAAGTGTTTGCTGACTACCACGCCATTCAGAAGCGATATTTTTTAACATCTCCGCGTGATTTGGGTGCTTGTCACGCAAGGGTGCAATACTGTCTCGTAGCTTACGCATATGTTGAACAGATTGCAGTAAAGACTGCTGAGAGATTGTTAGAGGTTTATAAACACCCTTGACGAACTGTTCAATTTCTATGCGATTTTGTTGGTGTTTAATGTCCGATCGCCAATTGGATATTGCATAAAAAACAAGCGCAAAAATAAGCAGAGCTGGAATAAATAAAAACGCAGTCAGCCTTGTTAACCTATCTTGAGAGAGCTGCCCGTCTTTTTTAATTTGACGAATGAGTACAATCAAAAAGCCAAAGATGATAACCGAGACAAGTAGAAACGCAATTAATACAACATTAGCAAACATAACTATTGCAACATTAAATATGTGTGGTGGTTATAACCTTTGTTTTTTCTATTACTCATAAATCAAAATTAGCAAATTAGGGTTTAGGGCGCCAAACAATAGATTCTAAAATCCAGTCTTGCAATAATTCTGCGGGGGGCATTTGCCCATCTTCGCCGTCCCATTTACCATTAAAAACATATAAGATATTGGGCGTTTTGGGTGCATAGCATAAAACTTTTCCCGATAGTTCTTCAATACCTGATTGGCATTTTTCTGTTTGCCCGTAAGTATAGACTTCACTGTAAACTGATCCGAGGTGATGCCCGAGGCTATTTTTTACCTTATTATCTTCAACGACGATGGAGTATATATTTTGGCGTGACGAATCAGGGTTTACGGTGATGAGTGTATTGCCACCTTTAGAAATACGAATAACAGGATAGGGCGCACTATGCTGGAAGTTCACTACTTCTTCTACACTGTATTCACTAAAAGCAACCGTCATTTGGTGCATATTAAATGAGGTTGTAGCGTTTAATGGGCCAACACCATCTGCGGATAAAACAATATCAGAGACTACATCAGTTGGAACCACCACTTTTTTATCATTATCATCATTGCTACAGGCACTTAGTAATGCACTCAGTGCAAATATAGCGATGATTGGTTTCGTAGAAAATTTTAGTAACTTCAGCATGTTAATCCCCTTTATTAATTATTCTCCATTCTCCCATAAAGTAGATTGAAGAACAATCAGAGCTAAACCTTAAATTTACCCCGTTTAATACGATCAGCTTCCATCATTTCAATTTCACGCGCACCAGAAATAACAATATCGGGATCGGGAATGTAATTTAATTCATTATTTATTCTATCGTAAGGAACGCTATTTAATAACACGCGTAATACATTCAGGCGTGCAGCGTGTTTATTATTGGAACGAATAATAGTCCACGGAGTAATAGAGGTATGAGAACGTTTTAGCATATCGTATTTGACGGTGGTAAATTCATCCCAACGATCCTGTGCTTGTAAATCCACTTCGGATAGTTTCCACTGCCTAAGTTGATCTGTTTGACGACGTTCAAAACGGCGCGATTGCTCCGCTTTGGTTACACTAAAATAAAGTTTTATTATAATAGTGCCTTGTCTTACTAAATCTTTTTCAAAACCGACCACACCCCGCATAAAGTTTTTATATTCTTTGGTGGTACAAAAGCCAAATACAGGCTCGACCATAGCGCGGTTATACCAACTACGATCAAACATCACGATTTCTCCCCCGCGAGGGAATTGCTCAACATACCGTTGAAAATACCATTGGCTACGTTGGTGGTCGGTTGGTTTCCCAAGCGCAACAATACGATAATGTTTTTCATTCATATAGCGAGAAACACGACGAATTGTGCCACCTTTTCCGGATGCATCACGCCCTTCAAAAAGAATAATCATACGTTTTTTGGTTTTTTCTAGGTAATTTTGTAAACCAATCAACTCTGCTTGATAAGGACGTAACTCTAATTCTTTATCGTAACGTTTCTCCGATTTTTTCTTATTGTTTTTTAAATGTGAGATTTCCTCTTGCAATGCAATAATGTGTTCTTCGGGAGATTGTTCCTGCTCAATTGCAAGATCAATAATGTTTCCTTTTTTATTATTTGTGTTAGTACTCATGGTTTTCTCGCAGGGTTTCTGACATTCTTTATTGATTATTTTCTAAACAATAAGCATAGTCCTAAAATGACAATACAACAAAAAATAAATAGACTATTGATGCCATTAGTTAGTCCTTTCATCTTAATCATTGCTGTATTACTTATTATTTCGCTTTCAACAGCTGGGTTTGCACGTGATCTTGCAAAACCTAAGATCATGTTAGCAAATATTTATCACCAAGGCGTTGATCTAAGTAACTATTGGGTCAGTGAAAAGCTGGATGGTGTAAGAGCGTATTGGGATGGTAAACAATTAATATCTCGTGGAGGTAATATTTACCATGCACCCGATTGGTTTATTGCTGATTTTCCGAAGCAAAAATTAGACGGAGAATTATGGATTGAGCGTCAAAATTTTGAATTAGTGGTCAGTACCGTAAGAGATAAAGTACCCGATGAAGAAGCGTGGAAACAGGTTAAATATAAGGTATTTGATATGCCCGATGTAAAACTTCCTTTCGATGGTCGCCTAAGCTATTTACAAAAAATAGTTAAACAGGCGGAAATACCTTGGTTAAAAGCCGTCAAACAATGGCGAGTAAGCAATCATAAAATGCTGATGAAACAGTTAGAAAAGATCACAAAATCAGGTGCAGAAGGGTTGATGCTACATCGTGGCTCATCAACCTATAAAGGTAAGCGCAGTGGCGATTTACTCAAGGTAAAGCCTTATCAAGATGCAGAAGCACTCGTCATTCAACACATTAAAGGCAAGGGAAAATATAGTAGTATGTTGGGCGCACTTGTTGTAAAAATGCCGAACGGCTTACAATTTAAAATTGGTACGGGGTTTTCTGATAAGGAGCGTCAAAATCCGCCAGCGATTGGTTCTACAGTTACCTACCAATACCATGGGAAAACTAAAAATGGCATCCCACGTTTTGCTAGTTTTTTAAGAATTAGAGCGCTTGAAA
>CAZMWD010000258.1:0-3614 GCA_964569685.1 uncultured Cocleimonas sp.
TATAAGTTTGTTGTGATTACTTTAATGCTAAGCTAAAATAGCATTCCTACTTAATTACAAAACTCACAAGGAATAACAATGGATTTTAAATTTCCAATGGCTCTTTTAGTCGCTCTTATTTTATTTGCTTGGTTATCATTTCTTTCTGTTGTTTTTATGTAAAGAGCTAAGCTTTGTAACCTCAGGTTAAATCCGTACCAACACCTGTTTTAAATCAAGACGGGATTTAGGTAGTTCAGCATTATAATCTTCATCTTTATGGTGATAGCCTATCGCTAAAGCCACATCACACTGGTAGCCATCAAGCTCCTTTTTAAATTCACTATTGACTAAATCAATATCAATACCCTCCAACGGTGTAGAATCTATTCTTAACCGAGCCAAAGTATGTAATGTATTGCCAAGCGCAAGATAGGTTTGTGCTTTTGTCCAGCTACTTGTATTTCCATCCTCGCTTGTATTAAGCTCAGCAAACACAAATGCACCAAAAGCATCTTCTCGACTTTCTATCTCCGTTCGTTTGTCCTCAATGCCTTTATCAACTATTTTTGCATAATCATCACGCGTGTAACGTGGGTTGTAAGCAAATAGAATAATCTGTGAGCTATCAAATACATGAGGCTGGTTATATTGATGTTTTTGAGCGAAGGTTTTATTCATGCGTTGTTTCGCTTCTTTACTCTCAATCACTATAAATTTCCACGGCTGTGAGTTAATCGACGATGCAGATAGACGCATTGCTTCAAACAACACATCTAAATCTTGTTGTGGAATCCGTTTAGATGGATTGTATTTTTTAGCGGTATGTCGCCAAAGCAGGTCTTCGATAATAGGGTGGTTCATAGTTTTAGAATTAATCAACTAATTTACCCCACAAATCATGTTCGTCCGCATGGGTAATCTCCACTTGAGCAAACTGCCCCGCCTCTAACAGTTCACCTTCAATATAAACCACGCCGTCTATTTCGGGCGCATCGCTACTGCTTCTGGCGATGGTTATATCTTCTTTTTCACTTTCGCCTTCAACGGTATCATCTGTTAACACGGTCATTGTTTTGCCTATCTTTGATGCTAGTTTGGCTGCACTTATTTCTGCTTGCACTTCCATAAAACGTTCTAGGCGGTATTGTTTTTCATCCTCTGGCACGTGATTAGGCAATTGGTTTGATTCTGCGCCGTCCACTTCTGAATAGGCAAAACAGCCGACACGATTGAGTTGCGCCTCACGTAAAAAGTCTAATAATAATTCAAAGTCTTCTTCTGTTTCGCCCGGAAAACCAGCGATAAACGTACTGCGAATCGTCAAATCAGGACAAATGTCGCGCCATTTTTTAATCCGATTCAATACTTTTTCTGCATGGGCTGGACGACGCATATCTTTTAAAATACGGTGGCTCGCATGTTGAAACGGTATATCCAAATAAGGCAAAATACCGTTATTATTGTTGTTATTAAGCGCCTCTGACATCAGCGGAATCAGCTTATCAACATGCGGATAAGGGTAAACATAATGCAAGCGCACCCACGCGTCGAGCTGAGATAATTCTTCTGATAGTTGTTGAATGTGAGATTTAACGGGGCGACCCTGCCAGAATCCCGTTCTATATTTAGTATCAATACCATAGGCGCTGGTATCTTGCGAAACAACTAATAACTCTTTTACGCCAGCATTCACTAAGTTTTCGGCTTCTTGCATCACATCACCAATCGGTCTACTGACTAAATCGCCACGTAACGATGGGATAATGCAAAACGAACAACGGTGATTACAACCTTCGGATATTTTTAAATAAGCATAATGTTTGGGGGTAAGCTTAATACCCTGCGGTGGAACCAGATCGAGATAAGGGTCATGCGGGGGCGTTAATTGTTGATGCACTGCATTCATCACTTCTGCATAGGCATGTGGGCCTGTCACGGCTAAAACATCAGGATGTGCATCGAGCACTTTGTCCGATTCCGCCCCCAAACATCCCGTAACAATAACCTTGCCATTTTTTTGCAAAGCTTCGCCAATCGCATCAAGCGATTCTTCAACCGCGCTATCAATAAAACCACAAGTATTGATTACCACCACATCTGCGCCTTCATAATCTGGAACAATGCCATAACCTTCTGTTTTTAACTGTGTCAAAATTCGTTCAGAGTCTACTAATGCCTTCGGACAACCCAGACTTACAAATCCAACTTTTGGAGAATTACCGCTCATTATTTACCTATTAATTTTATCAATAATTACAGCTTAACCTAAGCTGAATAAGGGCTTATGGTATGTGAATGTGGATTAAAAACCTACTCATTTATACACAGCTGTTGTTTTTGCTTGTTTTCATCGCTAAAAAAGGCAACATTAGCGTTATGTTAAGAAATATCTTTAAAGTTATCCCTGTAACTAGCTGATAATAATAAATAAATAACAAAGTGGTCAAAAATTGATCAATTTGTTAAAAAACACACCCTCATGCATTAAAACAAAGAAGTTCACAAGGATATTCACAGACTTATCCACAGATTTTGTGGACAAGTCTTTAAAATAAATTTGTCAATAGTCATTAGTAAAAAATAACACTTTTTTTCGGGTTTTTTTCTCCCCTTATTCTTCCGAATTAAGATCACTATTTAATATGCATTATTCATTACTAGGAAAAAACCTGAAATAGTATTAAAAGAAACACCCTTGAGGTAGAATCCTGCTCATTCTTGAAAACTTCTGTGAGGAACCCCCTAATGTCACAAAAATTCCCTGTTGTTGCAGTTACCGGATCATCTGGTGCTGGTACTACTTTCGTTAAACGCGCATTTGAAAACATCTTCCGTCGCGAAGGTATTAACCCTGCCATTGTAGAAGGTGATAGCCTCCATAGCTTAAGCCGTGTTGAATTTGGCGAAGAAGTCAAAAAAGCAGAAGCTGTTGGTAACAATAATTTTAGTCATTTTGGTCCAGAAGCCAATGATTTTGCAGCAATAGAGCGCACCTTTAAAGAATATGGCGATGCGGGAGTTACCAAAAAACGTTACTACCTTCACAATGATGATGAAGCGACAGAGCAAAATGCACGACTCGGCTGTAACAAAAGCTCAGGTGAATTCACCCCATGGGAAGATATTGAAGCAGGCAGTGATTTATTATTCTACGAAGGCTTACACGGTTTAGTAGCGGATGAAAAACAAGGTGTTGATACATCTAAGCACGTTGATCTTGGCATTGGTGTTGTACCCAGTGTAAACCTTGAGTGGATTCAAAAGATTCACCGCGATCATGCCGAACGTGGCTATGATCCAGAAGTGATTGTAGATACTATTTTACGTCGTATGCCTGATTACGTTAATTACATTGCACCACAGTTCTCGCGTACAGACATCAATTTCCAGCGCGTGCCAACGGTTGATACATCTAACCCCTTTATTGCACGCGATATTCCAACGGCTGATGAAAGCTTTGTGATTATCCGTTTTGATAATGCGCAAAAATTCTCTATTGATTTCCCACATTTACTTAATATGTTAGACAATTCTTTTATGTCTCGTCGTAATACCATTGTTATTCCCGGTGGCAAAATGAGTATGGCAATGGAGATTATTCTTGCGCCGATTATTCAACGCATGATTGATGA
>CAZMWD010000259.1:0-3593 GCA_964569685.1 uncultured Cocleimonas sp.
TTGGAAACTTGGCGTTGCCAGAATTTATGGGACTTGATCAGGATCTCCTTAAGAAGGTAAGTGTAACCGCACCCGTGCGCCAACATAGGGTGAGACTAATAATTCAATTTTACCGCCGATTGCTTCAACAATTTCGGTGCTAACAGCAAGCCCAATACCTTGTCCGTCTGTTTTACTATCAGCACGAATACCGCGTTGTAATAACTCTGATGGGTTTTTATCGGGGAAGCCTAGCCCATCATCATCAATGTCGATTATTAGGTTATCGCTGTCGTGAGTGGCTGTGATTTCTACAATTTTTTCGCAAAAACGGCAGGCATTGTTAATGAGATTGCCGAACACTTCCATCATGTCGTCGGTATCCATACGGCACTGATGAAAATCATCCACATTAATCACAAATTCAAAAGGTTTGTCACGATAGACTTTTAATAAAGGGTCTTTTAAGCGATGAATAATGGGTTTAACTGCTTGAAGTTGAGTGATCGTGCCTTGATCACTGACTACGGCACGGCGTAGTTGATAAGCGACAATGTCGTTCATGCGTTGTACTTGATTGATGACTGTTTCGTCGTGGCGTTTATCTGCTGCATTTTGGAGTACTGATAAAGGTGTTTTTAAACTGTGGGCAAGATCATCAAGTGCATCTCGGTAACGTTGCTTTTGTCCTTTTTCACCGTTGATTAATGCGTTGACGGCACTTTTTACCGCAGACAATTCGGTTGGGTAGGTTTTGCTAATGAGTTGTTGTTCGCCCGCTTCGATCTTTTTTATTTCATTTTCAAATTGTTTGATGGGGTGAATCACCAGATAACTACTGACGAGTTGAGCGAGTAGTACCAGAATAGTGGTAATAATAAAGAGCCATAAAATATTGCGTAAAATCTCATCGCGACCTTTCTCTAAGGCAGAGGCAGATTTGGCTAATATCAGTTGAAAGTTTCCGTGTGGTTTATAACTAAAACCACGGGCGTAAACGATATAGTTTTCTGAGCCGTCGAGTTTTGATTTATTACGCCCTTGAGTGTCTTCGGGGCTAAGAATATCAACACCTTCTTGATCACTGGGCATGCGAAGATTAAAGGTGGTAAACACACGTTGTTTGTCTTTTAAAAAACGATCCGCACTAATATCATTAAAGGGATACTGGCTATGCCAAACGATATTATGGGTTTCTATATTTTGAATATAAGCGTATTTAGTAGCATTGAGTTTGGTGAAATTGTGCTTAACAATAAAGGCTAAAAAATCATTTTTTGAGTTTCTATCAATAATGAATTTATTGTCTTGAAAATCAAGAAAACCTAACAACTCAAGACCGGATTCACTTAAAGTGGTCTTTTCTGTCTCCATGATACGATGTTGCGTGACGTAGTACAGTAAGCTTCCGAGGACAATAATACCGACCCCGATAATTGCCAATGCACTTAAAAATTGTCGACTTCGCAATGATTTCATGAAAAATAGGGGCTCTCTTTTTCGTTTGCTAAAAATTAGTTTCTAGCGGTTGTGGAATCTCTGATTAGGTTTATCAGTAGGTTTATCAGAGCGTTCTGATAATAGTGAGATTAACTACTAACTGCTTCTGTGTTTCGAGCCAGTGTAAAGCGGTAACCACGACCCCGTAAGGTTTCAATTGGGTTGATAGTGCCTTCAGGATCCAGTTTCATGCGTAAACGTCGAATGAATACTTCGATAACGTTACTGTCGCGATCAGATTCATCATCATACATACTTTCAGTCAGGTCGGTTTTAGAAATAACTTCACCCGCATGCATCATTAAATGTTCGATCACTTTGTATTCGTAGGCAGTCAGAGAAATTTCATCATCATCGACTAAGAGTCGTTGTTCTGATGTGTTTAAACGAATCGGTCCACAAGAAAATTCTGCTTGAGACCATCGACCTGTACGTCGAAGTAGGGCGCGCATACGCGCTAATAATTCTTCGTGATGAAACGGTTTATCAACGTAATCGTCTGCGCCCGCTTCTAGGCCTTCAACGCGATTCTGCCAACGAGTACGCGCGGTAAGCACGATAACAGGATAGTCTTTTCCTTTTTCACGCAAACGCTTGATAATATCCAGCCCGCTAACCTCAGGTAAACCAAGGTCGATAATAGCTAGATCAATTGGATATTCAAGCGCGAGATAAAGCCCTTGTGCGCCATCGGCGGCGGCATCAACGACAAAGCCAGCGCCTTGAATTGATTCGGTAAGTTGTTCACGAATGTCCGTATCATCTTCGACAACTAATACTCTCATAATAACCCCATGTCCTTTTGAATCTTGTTTAAATACCTGCTTTTGTGTTTAAGCTACTTAGGTACTTGTTCCTTCAAGTTTTTATTATTACCGCGCATTATACACAGTAACTGTTTGTTTATATAAAATTATTTATGACACCTTAAAAAAACATTTCTTAAAGTCTCACGTTATGATTTTGCCATTTTTTGTAATCCGCAACCAATGGTGATTAATCGAAATTCACCTCTGTCTTCAAGGAATTTTACATGGTGACAGTCTGGATTAGTGTAGGTAGATCGCTTTTTAAATGAAAGCACACGACCACTTAACTTGGCTTTTATGGTGGAGATTATTTCAAGCGGACTGATAGGTTGGGTGGCAATGACACGCGTAATAGGGATGTTGAGCACCTCAGCATGGGCCGTTTGAGTCATACTATTCATTGCTATTATTAAGATAACAACGTTAATTATTAAGCGAGGGTAATTTTGTAAAAAACGCCTCATGAATGTCCCCAATTTTATTATTTATGTTGACCTTTAAATAGTTTCCTAAGGTCTTATTTTCTTATTTAGAAATTGCTTTATTTAAAACAATCTCTTATTTTTCTATATATATCATAAATATAATTAACCAAAGCTGAATGACATATTCAGCTTTGGTTAATTGGGTGTTTTTTGTTATTTTTGTGAGACAGTACTAATTTAACGTATCGGCTGGTAGCGATAATGACCCGTGATAGGCATGGTGAATAATATATCTTCTAGTTTAGGACCTTTACCAATATTGTGAACAATTAAAGGGCGTTTTTTATCTTTGCTTATTTTATTGGTGATGATGCCAATGTGAGGCATGCCGGGACTGATATTCCACGTAACGAGATCACCGGGGCGATAGTCATTGGCATTTTTACTTTTCGGTAGCACTAAACCATTACGTGCAAAAAACACCTTGAGATTAAGTACACGCCGATGATCTATATTCGTATCGGGTGCGGTACGATCCCATTTGGCAAGGTTTGGGTAGCGACGAAAACCCTCGCTCATATCTTTGTGTACACGTTGTTGTAGATCAATACCTAACTTGCGATAAGAACGCACAATCACATCGGTACATACGCCAATATTGTTGGGTACATCTCCCCACGGATAAGCAATTTTTCGATAGCCTCCGTCGTAAGTGACGTTGTGGTTCAGTCTTTCTAATGCGGCATCCACGAGTTTCATTGAAAATAGGTCACTTTCAAAGCTCTTTGGCACAAAGTTATTATTAAATGATGTTGCTTGTACGTTAGTTTGTATTGCTATTAACAGGCCCAGTGTTAATAGTGTTTTCCCCAAATTCATA
>CAZMWD010000260.1:0-3571 GCA_964569685.1 uncultured Cocleimonas sp.
CCATGAAGCGCATGAAGACCATGAAGGGTTTTATCTTTTCTTCAAGACCTTCATGCGCTTCATGGTAGATGTCTTCTCTTTCAGTGCTAAGCCAGGCTCCTAGTTAGAGACTAATGAAGGATCAGTTTTTAAGTTATAAACATCGCCTAATATTTGTGCTGCCTCATTTAAAAATACATCGACTGGCTTTTTATCTTTACTAAAGATGTCGTCATTTTGAGCTTTCTGAGCATCTTGTAATTCTTTGATTGTATTGTAGTTTTTTTCGTTATTCATTTTCCGTAAGCTATTTTCAATAGCGAGTAAATCATGATTGAATTGTTTACGTTTAGCTTTGCGTTTTTCAAGGTTTAGAGAGACCGTTTTTTCATTCCCTGCTTTAACCAGTAATTTCATCTTATCAATGGTGGTAATAAACCGAGGTGTTTTGGTGATGCGCTGTAATGATTTTTGTTTAGCTGTATTGAGTGCCATACGGGTAAATGTTTTTGGATAAATGGGGTAGTGTGCGTCCTTTATTTGTCTCCACGGTAGCGCATTTTTAAAGGAACGTTCGCCAAAATCAGATTCTATTTTAGGTAAATCCCAAGAAATATCAGGCACGATGCCACGGTGCTGAGTGCTGTCGCCATTGATCCGAAAGAATTGTGCGGTCGTTATTTTTAACTGACCTAATGGGTCTTTAAATTGAGCTCTTGCATAGGAATTTAAGGGTAATACTGTTTGTACTGTACCTTTGCCAAAACTCGTTTCACCAATAATAATGCCACGTTTATAGTCTTGAATTGCGCCCGCAAATATCTCTGATGCAGAGGCACTGCCTTTGTCAATCATAACCGCGAGAGGGCCATCATATAAAATGCCGGAATCACGGTCTTTTAAAATTTCAGTGCGCCCATCGGTGTCATTAATTTGTACCACAGGCCCTTTATCAATAAAAAACCCTGTTAAGGTAACAACCTCTGATAGTGAACCACCGCCGTTGCCTCTTAAATCTATAATAAGCTCATTAATGCCTTCTTGTTTTAGTTCTATCAATAATTTTTTAATATCTTTAGAGGTGCTACGGTAATCGGTTTTGCCACTTTCTTTACCTTTAAAATCAATATAAAAAGAAGGTAGATCAATAATGCCTACTTTGAGTTTACCGCCGGGTCTATCGACTTCGATAATACGTTTGCTGGCGGCTTGATGTTCTAGCTTGATTTTATCTCTTACAATCGATACTTTTTCGGCACTGCCAGATAAACCGGTAGCGGCAGGAAGAATTGAAAGAACCACGGTACTGCCTTTCTTGCCTCTTATGAGATTAACTACATCGCTTAAACGCCACCCTACAACGTCTTTAGCAGGCGATTTACCTTGTGCGACGGCTATGACACGATCACCCGGACCAATTTTACCGGTTAACTGAGCGGGGCCACCTGGTACTACGCTAACAATCTTGATGTACTCATCTTCGGCTCTTAATACCGCACCAATTCCGCTGAGCGAAAGGCTCATTTGAATATTGAACTCTTCTGTTAATCGCGGAGAGAAATAATTTGTATGAGGCTCTAAAGTACTCGCAAAAGAGTTTGCAATCAATTGAAAAAGCTCATTATCTTTGATTTGCATGGTGCGTGTAGCGATTAACTCATAGCGTTTTTTTAATATTTTAAGTGCTTCTTCTTTTGATTTATCCGCTAATAACTGGCTTATCATATCGCTCTTAACACGTTTAACCCAAAGTGCATCCAACGCTTTTTGGTCTTTAGCCCATGGCGTTTTTTTTCTATTTAATAGATAAGTTTCGTCTGTTGTTAAATCAACACCCTTTTCAAGTAATTTAATTGCAAATTCAGAATGTTGTTTGATGCTATTTTGGTAAGTCGTGAAAATGCCAAGCGCAGGTTTAGTATTGCCTTCTTTAATGTAATCATCGATTTTATTTCGATGAACATTAAATGAATCAATATCTTGCTGGGTAAAATAAATGTGTGTTGGATCTAGTTGGGTAATGAAATGATCGAGAATTTTGCTTGAGAAAGCATCATCCAATTTGAATTTTTTGTAATGGTAGCGACTCAGTAAGCCATTAATAACTTGAAGTTCGTATGAATGCCTTTTACTTAAAGTTTTAACAGGGGAAGCCGTACTGGACGCGCTTTTTGCGCCTTCAATAGTAATTTGCTCTGCTGCAACAACTGAGCCACTCGGTGTATTCCCAAGGCAAGCCGTCAGCGTAAGTGTTGCACTAAAAATACTAAGGGTAGAAAATAGTCTAATACGTGTTTTTTTCATTTCTCATACGGAATAATTTATACGTAAAGCACTATACCTTAAACAAGGCTTACACTCTACTGATTATGATGGTTCTTAATCAGAGTCTCCTTAATCATGCAGGCAATGAGACCAGTACATTACATTTATATTGAATATTATAACCACGTCCTTTGGGCGTGGGTAGGTTCGTAGGCTCTAGCCTGATTGACTTAATCTTTAGTTGGGTTTTTGCAGCTTTTTCTTCCCCTTTTGTGAAGGCAACCCCTTTTTGCTAGAGGGTGTCGCAAAGGTAAATCGTAGGTTGGTGCTGAGCTTGCGAAGCCCAACGATCAACGTCGTGTTGGGCTTCGTTCCTCAGCACCAACCTACAAAACGTACTTTTACAACACCCTCTGCTAAAGAGGGGAGTTAAACCTGAGAAAGTCTATATTATTAAGACTTACACCCTTCTAGGTGAGATCAAAACCACGTTCTTAGAATGTGAATTTTTACTTATCTTTATGACCGTTTGCCAGAAATAGGGATAGAGAGAATGTGAGAGGATTTTTTTAATCATGACGAATTTCTTTCATTTATTGCGGTTGTTGCGACAATCCGTTGATGAAAATCGGTTATGGTTTGAGTCGTTTCCTGATTCATTTGTGCAAGCAAGTCATGTCGCGATTGATCGGCTTCACTATTTATAACGGATTTACTATAAGTGTTAATACTGCGTATTTGTTGTCGAAGTAATTTTCTTGCCTCATCTAATTGATCAAGTGAGGTTTCAAAACCACGTTGCCATTGTTTCGCATCATCGAGCCAGTGTTGTTGCTGATCTGAATAAGTTGTTTCACCTGCAACGGTATGTTTTTGCAGGGATTCACTAAATTCTGCCAGTTCAATTTTTGTTTTATCGGCAACCTTGGCAAGCTTACCCCAAAGACTATTAGCGAGGTAGGCAGTATCAAATTGTAAGGTTTCACGCAGGCTTTCGCGTAGCGTATTACTGGCTTCCCCTAAATCTTGTAGGTTGGCTTTTAACTCAGTACTAATATGATCTATCTCTTCGCGACTCAATTCGCGCCATTCGCTGAGTTTTTCTTCGGCTTCGGTGAAGGCTTCTTTGAGTGGTTTTTTATCTTTGTCGATAAGCTCTTCTACATGTTCAAGCATGCTGTGATAGGCTTTTTGGAGTTTTTCTGGGATGTCTTTGTTTTCCATGGTGCGCTCCTTTAGTTTTGTTGAGGCTTACTCTAAATATAGGAGATTATTTGGGAAAGTATCGAATTTAAGTCAAGTGGTGTACTAGGAGCCTGTCCGAGAA
>CAZMWD010000261.1:0-1075 GCA_964569685.1 uncultured Cocleimonas sp.
CTTAATCAGGAGCTCCTTAATGAAAGTACAAGCCGATCAACTCAATGCATTTTTACAACGCCAAAAAGAATTTCCACGGGTGTTTTTTATTTCAGGTAATGAACCGCTTCAATCGATGGAGGCGGCAGATACGATACGTGTGGCAGCGAAACAAGCAGGCTTTATTGAGCGTGAAATATTTCATACCGATGCACAGTTCGATTGGAATCAATTAACGGGTGCATCCAATGCCTTATCTTTATTTAGTGATAAAAAAATATTAGATGTGCGTGTTACTAATAAATCACCCGGTAAAGCGGGTAGTCAGGCGATTCGTGATTATTTACAACATATCCCCGATGATAAGGTATTAATTTTACAAACCCCTAAGCTTGATAGAAGTATGGTAAATAGCGCATGGGTTAAAGCGTTGGATAAAAGCGGTATAATGACTCAAGTCTGGGAGTTATCGGCGCCACAAACCATGTCGTGGGTGGTGAAACGCATGAAAATGGCAGGAATGCACCCAACACCCGATGCGGTACGTTTGTTGACTGAGCGTGTAGAAGGTAACTTATTGGCAGCGACTCAAGAGATTAACAAGTTAAAACTGTTACATATTAAAGATGATCAAGATAAACAAGTCATCGAAATTAATGATGAAATGGTGTTAGCATCGGTGAGTGATAGTTCACGCTTTAATGTGTTTGATTTTGCTAATGCAGTGATGCTGGGTGATACCCGCCGAATTCAACATATCCATCATAACTTACGTGAAGAAGGCGTGGCGATACAATTGGTGTTGTGGACGTTGACTGATTTAACACGGCAGTTATACGATGCCAGTTTTAAAATGCGCAATGGTTTATCTGAATCAAAAGTGATTGCTTCTGTTCCAAGGCCTCGGCAGAAGCCTTTTCAAATGGCATTGCGCCGGATGCAACATGCGCATTGGCCGACACTGATTCAGATGAATAGCCAAATCGATCGTTTATCTAAAGGGCAGGGAGATACTGCTAATAAAGGAATGGGTCGAGTCTGGCAAGATTTGTTAGCATTAGCACTTTTGTTGGCTGGCGTAGCTTCTTTTGGATAG
>CAZMWD010000261.1:1175-3556 GCA_964569685.1 uncultured Cocleimonas sp.
TTCTTTTGGCTGGCGCATTTTAGCTAGTTTGTCTTAAATAAGAGTTATTTAACAATGATACACGATATAAAACATTACATGCAGGATGTTGGAAGTAGGGCGCGAACCGCCTCTAGTACCTTAGCCGCGGCAGAATCTAAACAAAAGAACGATGCCTTACATAAAATAGCGGATACTATTTTAGAGAAACGCGAACATCTACAACGTGAGAACGCTAAAGATTTACAAGCTGCGCGTGATAAAGGCTTGGAAGAGGCGATGGTCGATCGTTTAGCACTTAGCGATAGCGCGATTGATACAATGGCAGAAGGTCTACGCCAAATAGCGGCGTTAGCTGATCCCGTCGGCGAGATTACGGATTTAAACTATGTGCCTTCTGGCATTCAAGTGGGACAAATGCGGGTGCCATTAGGTGTCATTGGTATTATTTACGAATCGCGCCCAAATGTAACCGTGGATGCGGCTGCGTTGTGTTTAAAATCAGGCAATGCCACGATTTTACGCGGTGGCTCAGAAGCCATTTATTCTAATAAAGCATTAGCTGTATGTATTCAAACGGGCTTGCAAGCGGTTGATTTACCCTCTGACTGTGTACAAGTGATTGAAACCACAGACCGTGAAGCCGTAGGTGAATTATTACGCCTTAAAGACTCGGTAGATGTGATAATCCCACGGGGCGGTAAAGGCTTGATAGAACGTGTCAGCAATGATTCTTTAATCCCTGTTATCAAGCATTTAGACGGTATTTGTCATGTTTATATTGATGATGATGCCGATACTGGAAAAGCGATTAAAGTTACCTTTAATTCAAAAAGTCAGCGTTATGGTACGTGTAATACATTAGAAACTTTATTGATTGCAAAATCTCGTGGTGAGGAAATCTTACCGCTATTAAAAACTATTTTTGATAAAGAAGGGGTAGAGCTACGTGGTTGCGAAAAAACACAGTCATTGATTGATTGTAACCCCGCCACAGAAGAAGATTGGAACACCGAATACCTTGCGCCTATTTTAGCGATTAAAGTCGTTGAAGATTTGGATGAAGCAATAACCCACATCAATACCTATAGTTCGCAGCATACCGACAGTATTATCACGCAAGACATCAGCAAGACACGTCGATTTATGCGCGAAGTTGATTCAGCTTCGGTGATGGTGAATACATCCACACGCTTCGCTGATGGCTTTGAATATGGCTTGGGAGCAGAAATCGGCATTAGTACGGATAAATTACACGCGCGTGGCCCGGTTGGTTTACATGGTTTAACCTCGGTTAAATACGTGGTGTTTGGTGATGGACATATTCGCAAGTGATCGGAATAATCGGTGGTACATTCGACCCTATCCACTTTGGACATTTACGCCCAGCATTGGAAATTGCTGAACAGTTTGAGTTGGAGGAAGTACGTTTTATCCCCAGTGCTAATCCACCGCACCGTTGGAAACCGATTGCCAGCGCAGAACATCGTTTAAATATGGTCAGATTAGCCGTTGAAGACTTTCCATTGTTTACGGTGGATGATCGAGAATATCAACGACAAGGTAGCTCTTATACGATTGATACCTTACAATCTATTGCTGATGAGGAAAATGCTACTGCATCATTATCCACATCGCGCCCATTATTAATGATGCTGGGTTTAGATGCTTTTCAATCGTTTACGCAGTGGCACGACTGGCAAAAAATACTGGAATTAACCCATATTGTAGTTTCTACTCGACCGGGCTATCAGTTGGAAAGAAAGCAACTCGAAACAAACCCATTTGAAAAAGCCGAAGAATGGATGCAGGGAAGGGTAGTAAAATCTGTCTCTCAACTTCAACAAAAACAGGCGGGTTGTATTTATTTTAGTGAAGTAACTGCACTGGATATATCAGCAACCAATATTAGAAAACAATTACTTAGCGGTCATTCTTCAAGGTATTTAATGCCTAAAAAGGTCGTTGATTACATTCTTAAGCATGATTTATATGCATGAATACACTAAAAGAAGGTTTAGATTAAATTGAAAATTGAATTAAACGAATTAACGCAACGCGTACAAACCTCATTAGAGGACATGAAAGCTGTCGATATTAAAATGATCGACGTAGCGGAAAAATCATCCATGACCGATGTGTTGTTTTTCGCAACCGGTAACTCGACCCGCCATGTTAAATCCATCGCCGAAGGTGTTGCCATAAAAGAAAAAGAAAAAGGCAATATGCCACTGGGTGTAGAAGGCAAAGACAGTGCCGAATGGGTATTAGTTGACCTTAATGACATAATCGTACACGTTATGTTGGAAACGACACGCGACTTCTACCAGCTCGAAAAGCTATGGGAAGCCGATGATGCCAGTGATAAATCGGTAGAAGAGGCTATTTCTGACAAGGCTTAA
>CAZMWD010000262.1:0-3537 GCA_964569685.1 uncultured Cocleimonas sp.
TTTGCTATTTTAACGGCATGGGTTGCTCCAATCCATCGTCGCGCGCCTGCTTGGGCGGCTGCGATTACCACGTTATTGGCAATCGCGCTGTTAGTGCCTTCTATGCAGCAGGTGTTTGCCGGTGAAACACTCATTCAAAGCTGGCAATGGATACCCGCCATCGGCTTGGATTTTGCATTTCGACTTGACGGCTTGGCAATGCTCTTCGCTATTCTTATTCTTGGTATTGGCTTATTAGTCATTATTTATGCAGCTTATTATCTGTCAGCAAAAGATAGCAAAGGACGATTCTTTGCCTATTTGTTGATGTTTATGGGGTCTATGCTGGGTATTGTACTTTCCGAAAATATTATTCTGCTGGTGATTTTTTGGGAGTTGACTTCGCTCTCTTCCTATTTGTTGATTAGTTATTGGCAACACCGTGAAGATGCGCGCGATGGCTCTTTAATGGCATTAGTGATCACCGGCGGTGGTGGTTTGGCATTGTTAGCTGGTGTATTGATGTTGGGTAATGTGGTTGGCAGTTATAACCTTACCGAGGTGTTAGCGGCGGGTGATTTAGTCCGTTCACATGACTTATATCTGCCTATTTTAATTTTGATTTTACTCGGTGTTTTCACCAAATCAGCGCAATTTCCTTTTCACTTTTGGTTGCCTCATGCAATGGCTGCGCCCACGCCCGTTTCTGCTTATCTACATTCGGCAACGATGGTAAAAGCAGGTATCTTTTTATTAGCGCGTTTTTTCCCCGTGTTATCGGGTACTACAGAATGGACATTGATCGTCGGCGGTGCGGGTTTAATCACCCTGTTACTGGGCGCTTATAACGCCTTATTTAAACATGACCTGAAAGGCTTACTGGCGTATTCCACGATTAGTCATTTAGGTTTAATCACTTTATTGTTTGGTTTTGGTACGAAAATGGCGGCGGTGGCTGCCATTTTTCATATTATTAATCATGCAACCTTTAAAGCATCCTTGTTTATGGTCGCTGGCATTATTGATCATGAAACGGGTACACGCGATATGCGCAAACTTAACGGGATGCTCAAATACTTACCGCACACCGCCGTATTAGCCATGATTGCTGCCTCCGCCATGGCGGGGGTTCCGTTGTTAAATGGTTTCTTAAGTAAAGAAATGTTCTTTGATCAGGCGCTAAGCCAAGCAACTAATGGCTCACCTTGGATGTGGGCTGTGCCAGTTTTGGTTACCGTGGCGGCTATTCTTGCCGTGGCGTATTCAATCCGTTTTATTCACGATGTGTTTTTTAACGGTGAGCCAATTGATTTACCCAAAAAAGAGGTGGGTGAACCCCCGCGCTTTATGAAAATCCCCGTTGATATATTGGTTATTATTTGTATCGGTGTGGGTATTTTCCCGATGATATTTGTTGCGCCTATTTTGGCGGTAGCAGTAGCGGGTAGTTTGCAAGCAGCTCCACCAGAATACAGTTTAGCCATCTGGCATGGTATTAATTTGCCTTTAATAATGAGCGTAGTGGCGTTGGCTTTAGGCGTGGTTGTTTATATGTTGCGCGAGCGTTTATTTGCATGGTACGACCGTAGTATTGATCATTTGGATGCACGGATTCCTTATAACGCGGTGATGGATAAATTAACCCAATTGACAATTGTTGTTACGCGCGCGTTTGATAAAGGCTCGTTACAACATGCGATTGCTTGGATTATTGGCGCTGCTGTGGTGGCAGGAGTGATTGGTTTTATGTCGGTATCCGAACCGTTATTGTTGGGCGAAAGATTACTCATGCCACTGGATGGAGTGAGCATCTTGGCAGGCATTATTTTAATGATTGCCAGTGTTATGACGGTGGTGTTTTCACAGCAACAATCACAGCAGCAACGATTACTAGCGGTTGTGATGATTGGTGTGGTGGGTTTAATTATCGCTCTCGTATTTGTTAAGTTCTCCGCGCCTGATTTAGCGCTAACCCAGCTTTCCGTTGAAGTTGTGACTATCGTATTGCTGTTACTAGCCCTGTACTATTTGCCACAAACTAGCCCGCAGGAAGTGGGTCGTTTACGCATTGGTCGTGATGTGTTTATTGCTGTTTTATCAGGCGTGGGCGTTACTTTATTAGCCATGGGCGTTTTGTCGCGCGAGTATGCGCCTATCTCAGAATTCTTTATTAAAAACTCTGTCCCCGGTGGTGGTGGAACGAATGTGGTGAATGTCATATTGGTTGATTTTCGAGGCACAGACACCCTCGGCGAAATTGTGGTTTTAGCCTTGGCTGGATTAGGTATTTTTGCCTTATTACAAAACTTAAAGTTACATGCGCCTAATCAAGATACAAAAGGTCTGGTTTGGAATGCTGATATGCACCCAGAGATTATGCAAACCCTAACACGACTGTTATTCCCGTTAATGTTATTAGTGGCAGCCTTTGTTTTTATTCGCGGGCACAATCTTCCTGGTGGTGGGTTTATTGCCGGCTTAATTGCTTCGGTGGCACTCATCGTACAATATTTAGCCAATGGTCTTGCATGGACGGGGGAGCGTTTAAAATTTAGTATGCATTGGCTAATTGCACTGGGTTTGCTGATTGCTACGTTGACTGGGTTGGTTTCTATGGGGCTGGGTTATCCCTTCCTCACCACCACATTTACCTATTTAACATGGCCAGTGGTGGGTAAGTTTGAAGTTGCCAGTGCCATCGCGTTTGACTTAGGGGTATTCCTCGTCGTCGTTGGTGCGACGGTTATTAGTTTGGTGCAGTTGGGTAAATTAAGTGAAGCATCGCATAATTTGCAACATCGTAAACAGCGTCAGCAATCTCAACAACCTCAGCAACCGCAGCAACAGGAGACCCCGTAATGGAGTGGCTACTTTCCATCACCATTGGCGTACTAACCGCCAGCGGTGTGTATTTAACCTTACGTGCGCGTACTTTTCCTGTGGTTTTAGGCTTAACCTTATTGGCGTATGGGGTGAACCTGTTTTTATTCGCTATGGGTCGTTTAACCGTTGGTCAACCAGCTGTTATTGATGCAGCAGCCAAAGGCTATGGAGATCCTTTGCCACAAGCATTAGTCTTGACAGCAATTGTTATTGCCTTTGGTATGACGGCATTTTTAATTGTATTAGCGCTTAAAGCACGCAGTGAACTGGGCAATGATCATGTGGATGGCTTAGACCTTGGCAAGGATGAAGTTGATTTGAACGATAAAGGTGACGAGGAAAATAACCGCAAAAAAGACAGGCAAGAAGACATAAAAGAATCGATGAAAAAGGAGGCTAAAAAATGATGCACTTAGTCGCTTGGCCCGTGTTTTTACCCTTGATAGCAGGGTTTGTCATTCTATTTGCTAGAGTAAGGGGTTTAACATTACAACGTGTCATTAACCTTTTGGCTGTTGTCGGTTTAATCATAGTCAGCTTACTTGCATTAAACGCGTCTGCATCAGGTGTGCATCAAGTTTATTTGCTGGGTAACTGGCAAGCACCCTTTGGTATTGTGCTGGTGTTGGATCAATTATCGGCATTAATGCTTACCGTTACATCCCTCTTGGCATT
>CAZMWD010000263.1:0-3511 GCA_964569685.1 uncultured Cocleimonas sp.
TCTTTATCAATCAAAAAGGTGCTGCGCACAATACCCATATATTCTTTGCCATAGTTTTTCTTTAACTGCCAAACGCCAAATAACTCGCAAACCTCACCACTTTCATCTGAAATGAGTTCAAAATTAAATTCTTGCTTAGATTTAAAGTTGTCATGGCGTTTCATGCTGTCTTTAGAGATACCAAATACTTCGGTATCATGGCTTTTAAATTCGCTCATTAAGTCGCGAAAATCCTGCCCTTCGGTTGTACAACCGGGTGTACTATCCTTTGGGTAAAAATAAATAACTAGATTAGACTTTCCTTTATAGTTCGAAAGCTTAAATGATAAACCCGACGTGGCGAGTGCTTCGAAGTCTGGTACGGCTTCGCCAATATTTAATGTGCTACTCATGGTTAATTCCTATAGTTATTGATACCGCTACTATAACGAAAGAGAGGGTTAAATGCATAATTCCCTTTAACCCAATTTAAAATACCCAATTTAATGGTTAATGATGGGTTTTGAGTTGTTCAATAAATGCTTTCCCCGCATTAGATAAACTTCGTTCGGCATGTTGAACAATGCCAAGGGTACGTTGAATATTTAGCCCTTTTACAGAAATTTCGACTAAGTCTTTTTCGATCATTGCTTGCGGTAATGCGCTCCAGCCTAAGCCGATAGAAACCATCATTCTGATTGTTTCTAAATAGTTCGTTTCTAAAATCACATCCAATGCACCGTGTTTTTGAATAATGGGTTTCTCAATAACCGTTCGGGTGTACGTGCCAATAGCAGGTAAAATCGCACTGTGCTTTGCCAATTTATTTAAACTAATGGGTTTATAGGATGCTTCTTTTACTAAGGGATGATTCGGTGCAACGGCAATGGTGAGTGGGTCATTCCACAGTGTCGTTGTTTTAAGTCGAGCCGAGGGTTTTAAGGGTAGGGTGACGACACCTAATTCATATTCGCCTTTTTCAATTTTCCGGCAAGCATTTTCAGAATCCATAAAGGCAAGGTCAAGCCGTACTTGTGGATGGTCTTGGGTATATTGTTTAAGAATATTAGGTAAACGTCTTAGCCCAATATGATGCGATGTCACTAAAGATAAATGTCCGCTTACTTTACCGCTTAAATTATCAATCACCCGTTGTGATTCTTTTACATTTTGTATAATGCGTTCGGCGATGGGTAATAGCGCTTGCCCTGCTTCATTGAGCATCACTCTTTTTCCTATGCGATCAAATAATTGTCTGCCAAGTTGTTGTTCTAAAGAGGCAATGCGTTTACTGATAGCAGGTTGGGTGATGTAGAGTGCATCGGCCGCTTTTGAAAATGTGCCGTGTTCATAAACGGCGATGAAGGCTTTGTAGACCGATAAATCCAATTTTTTAACAACCTCGTATTAATTTGGGCTTTGCTATTCCCTGTAGGAATATAAAATATGAATAATTACAATTATAGTTATATTCAAAACAAGAGTACACTATTATTAAGAATTGAAAAGAGGGTGTGAAAATGGCGGGTAAAACATTATACGATAAAGTCTGGGATGCCCATGTGGTACGCCAAGAAGATGACGGCACGGCATTATTATATATCGACCGTCATTTGGTACATGAAGTAACCTCACCACAGGCATTTGAGGGTTTACGCATCGCTAATCGGCGTATTTGGCGTACCAGTTCTATTGTTGCTGTGCCAGATCATAATGTGCCGACGACCAGTGCGAACCGTGGTAATGGCACCGCAGGAATTTCTGATCCTGTCGCCAAAATTCAAATAGAAACGCTTGATCAAAACTGTAATGAATTCAAAATCAATGAATTTCATATGGACGATATTCGCCAAGGTATTGTGCATGTGATTGGCCCAGAGCAAGGTGCAACCTTGCCGGGAATGACCGTCGTGTGTGGTGATTCTCACACCTCAACGCACGGCGCGTTTGGCGCATTGGCGCATGGTATCGGTACATCGGAAGTTGAACACGTGATGGCGACGCAGTGTTTAATCCAAAAGAAAATGAAAAATATGTTGATCAGTGTTGATGGCAAAGTCGGTGCGGGTGTTACTGCTAAAGATATTGTACTGGCGATTATTGGTAAGATTGGCACAGCGGGTGGCACGGGTCATGCGATTGAATTTGCGGGTGAAGCGATTCGTGATTTATCCATGGAAGGTCGCATGACAGTGTGTAATATGGCGATTGAAGGGGGCGCGCGCGCGGGCATGATTGCGGTGGACCAGACTACAATCGATTATGTAAAAGGTCGCCCTTATTCGCCAAAAGATGACGTTTGGGATAAAGCAGTAGCCGCATGGGCAGATTTGAAATCGGATAATGATGCCGAGTTTGATACGGTCGTGCGATTAGATGCGACCAGTATCGAACCACAAGTGACGTGGGGTACATCGCCAGAAATGGTATTGGGCGTTAATGATAGTGTGCCTAATCCTAATGATGAGACGGATGCCGTTAAGAGTCAGGGAATAAGTGCTGCGTTAGCCTATATGGGCTTAAAAGCTGGGCAGAAAATTAATGAGATAATGGTTGATAAAGTCTTTATAGGTTCTTGTACTAATTCACGTATTGAAGATATTCGCGCAGCTGCGTTGATAGCAAAGGGTAAGCAAGTAGCAGATAATATTAAGCTAGCGATGGTCGTGCCGGGTTCTGGTTTAGTGAAAAAGCAAGCCGAACAAGAAGGCTTAGATGTGACCTTAAAAGAAGCTGGTTTTGAATGGCGCGAACCGGGTTGTTCGATGTGTTTAGCCATGAATGCAGACCGTTTGGAATCAGGTGAGCGTTGTGCGTCCACCTCAAATCGTAACTTTGAAGGTAGACAAGGTCAAGGCGGGCGAACGCATTTGGTGAGTCCCGCAATGGCAGCGGCGGCTGCGATAGAAGGTCATTTTGTGGATATTAGGGAGTTACATCATGGATAAGTTTACCGTACACAAAGGTATTGTAATTCCCTTAGATCGTTCGAATGTCGATACCGATGCGATTATTCCTAAGCAGTATTTGAAATCTATTAGCAAAACAGGCTTTGGACCCACACTGTTTGATGACTGGCGTTATATGAAAGCGGGCGAGCCAGGAATGGATCACTCTAAGCGAGAGATTAAGAATGATTTTGTTCTGAATCAGGCGCGTTATCAAGGTAGCTCGGTATTATTGGCGAGAGAAAATTTTGGCTGTGGCTCATCCCGCGAGCACGCTGTTTGGGCGTTAACCGATTATGGGATTCGTGCGGTGATTGCGCCGAGTTATGCAGATATTTTCTTCAACAATAGTTTTAAAAATGGCTTGTTACCACTTGTTTTATCAGAAGAAATAATCGACGATCTGTTTAAAGAAGTAGAGGCGACTGAAGGCTACGAACTTACCGTTGACCTTGAAAAACAACAAGTGATTAGCCCCACGGGTGAGCGCTATAATTTTGATGTTGATACATTTCGTAAATATTGTTTGTTGAATGGTCTTGACGATATTGGTCTAACCTTGCAACATGCAGATGCTATTCGTG
>CAZMWD010000264.1:0-1221 GCA_964569685.1 uncultured Cocleimonas sp.
ATATGGTGCCGCAACCAAGAGTCGAACTCGGGACCTACTGATTACAAGTCAGTTGCTCTACCAACTGAGCTATTGCGGCGAAGCGCGCATTCTAATAAAGCTGGCACAAATGCGCAAGCTTTAAGCACGTTTTTTTAGTTAGAATATGAAAATAATTCAAGGATGGCTTTTGTTATTATTTTTGACTCATCCTTGTCTCATTTTTATACCATTAAATAAAAACTTCGTGATAGCTTATTTTTGTTGTTAGCCCGTACCAATAACACATTTATTATTATTGTGTGCCACTCCCTCGTGGCTTGTGTCATTGACTGTTATCTTTGAAGTAGGCGCTATTCTACTGATGGTGGCTGAATAAGACCTGAATCATATTTCATATTGTTACAAAGTTATTATTATTTTTTGAAAAGTGAGTATTTGATCCTTTTTGAAATGAATCTTGGCATAACAACTTAACTTGTTAATACAAATAGGCTTTAAATATTGTGTGTAAATTAAAAGAGTGAATCAAATACTTGCATTCTCATTCTCGTTTCTATCTGGGATTAGGGTAATACTTGACTAAATTACTTGGTTAGTTATAATACCTAGTAATTTACTAGGAAATTATTGTGCTTGTAAACCCACTGTTTATCGACTTCTTCAGATAATTTTAGGTCTTGATTCAGAATATATGTTAGAAATTTGGATCTAGGAATAAATTTCGTTAATAAAAACAGGCAAGTACAGAGGTATTCAAAATGAAACTTTCAACAAAAGGGCGTTACGCCGTTACTGCGATGATGGATCTTGCCATTCATGATCGAGATGGTCCTGTGACACTTGCAGATATATCAAATTGCCAAGGTATATCCCTTTCTTATCTTGAACAACTGTTTGCAAAATTGCGTCAATCCAATTTAGTGGAAGGTGTAAGAGGTCCAGGTGGTGGGTATCGTTTGGGTAAACCTGCGAGCCAAATCAGTGTTGCAGATATTGTGGTAGCAGTGGATGAAACTTTAGACAGCACACGCTGTAAAGGCAATAAAGACTGTGATAATGGCGAGCGTTGTTTAACGCATAAGCTCTGGAATGATTTAAGTGAACGCTTATTTGAGTTTCTTGATGAAATCACCTTGTCTGAATTTATCAGCCAGCCTGAAGTGCGCAAAATATCACAACGTCAGGATACCACGGCTAGTCGTATCGCTAATATGTTTCCACCTCGTTCAAAAGCGAGTT
>CAZMWD010000264.1:1321-3491 GCA_964569685.1 uncultured Cocleimonas sp.
TAATCCGCCATTTCTAATTCTTCTGCAATGGCGGCAACGCCAGCTTTTGCACAATTTTCATCCGTTACCCCAGAAGGCGCACCACTTACGCCAACAGCACCATAAATTGTGCCACCTACGTTTATATTTACGCCACCTGCTGCCATTAATACGCCATCAAAACTTCCAACAGCGGTATTTAATCGCGATGACATCGTTGATGTGTCAGCGCTAAAATTAACCGCGGTATAGGCTTTCGCTTTACTAATCCCAATGGAAACCGGTGGTGCTAAAGTGTCGCGTGCAACGGCCTGAATATTACCGTTTTTATCAACCACCGTTGCGGTTACTTGGTAGCCTTGTTTGCGACAATCCAACATAGCTGTTTGTGCAACGGCAATAGCAGCTTCGGCGGTTAACCGTTTAATGGATACGGTGAGTGCTTTATCTTCATTGCTGTCATCGGCACTCTTTGTAGTAGCACTGTCGGCGAATAACGGTGTTGAAAAAACTGTTAATAAACCCATTACTATTGTTGTTGTAAGCAGTGTCGTGAGACGCGCGTTATTACTTACCACTTGTTTTAGGTTATTCATTATTTATCCTCTAATAGTTTTTAGTTTAGATAATAGTAGAATACGCTATCATTGCCCTAATATATTCAGTTATTTGAGATTCTCTTATGAAACACGCCCAAGCTAAAACTATTCACCTTAAAAACTATCAACAACCTGCATTTTGGGTAGATACGGTCGAATTAGCGTTTGATTTAGAAGATGATCATGCCATCGTTACTGCAACGGTGGTTTATCAACGTAATCGAGAATCATCACTGGAGACATTAGAACTGTTTGGTGAAGCGTTAGAGTTAGAACGTATCTCTGTGAATGGCTATGATTTATCGGATAAGGACTATGAACTGGATGATTCAAGTCTTACGTTAGGTGATTTAGCAGATGAATTTACACTGGAAATAGTCACCAAGATTTATCCACAAAAAAATACCTCGCTTGAAGGCTTGTATCAATCCAGTGGTAACTTTTGTACTCAGTGTGAGGCACAGGGTTTTCGTAAAATCACCTACTTTTTAGATCGCCCTGATGTGATGGGAAAATTTACTACCACGATTCGTGCGGATAAAAAGTCGAATCCTGTGATGTTATCCAACGGTAATTTGATTGATTCGGGCGAGCTTGAAGATGGCAAGCACTTTGCCAAGTGGCAAGACCCCTTTGATAAACCCGCTTACTTATTTGCATTAGTTGCAGGTGATTTAGAGCATGTTAGCGATACCTTTACCACTGCATCCGGTAGGGAAGTTAAGCTGGAAATCTACACCGAAGCCCACAATATCGACAAGTGTGATCATGCTATGCAATCATTAAAACGTGCCATGAAATGGGATGAAGAACGCTTTGGCTTGGAATACGACTTAGATATTTTTATGATCGTCGCGGTGGATGATTTTAATATGGGCGCGATGGAAAATAAGGGCTTGAATGTATTTAATTCTAAACTCGTATTTGCCAGCCCCGAAACCGCAACCGATACAGATTACATTAATATAGAAGCCGTCATAGGGCACGAATACTTCCATAACTGGACGGGCAATCGCGTTACTTGTCGTGATTGGTTTCAGCTTTCGTTAAAAGAAGGTTTAACGGTTTTTCGTGATCAAGAATTTACCTCTGACTTACACAGTCGTCCGGTTAAACGCATTGAAGATGTGCGCATGTTACGCACCCATCAATTTACAGAAGATGCCAGTCCAATGGCGCACCCGATTCGCCCGCAATCGTTTATGGAAATCAATAATTTCTACACCATGACAGTCTACGAAAAAGGCGCAGAAGTGGTACGTTTGTATCATACTTTATTAGGGCAAGAGGGCTTTCGCAAAGGCATGGATTTGTATTTTGAACGCCACGATGGTCAAGCGGTGACCACCGAAGACTTTTTATCCGCGATGGCAGAAGCAAACGGGGTTGATTTAAGCCAGATGCAGGTATGGTACAACCAAGCAGGAACGCCTGTGGTAGATGCCACCATGGATTATGATGCGGATGCTAAAACCTGTACCTTGCATTTATCGCAACGTTGTCCGACAACGCCAGAAGCCGAAGCCGATAAAAAACAGCCTTATCTTATCCCGATTAAACTGGGTTTATTAGATGAGGATGGTAGCGAATTA
>CAZMWD010000265.1:0-3464 GCA_964569685.1 uncultured Cocleimonas sp.
TGATAAAACTAGTGATAAAAGTAGCGATAAATAAATACTAAGGAGATAGATAAAATGAGTAAAATAAACCCGACTAATAATAGTCGTAGAAAATTTGTTCAAGGCCTTGGTGCAGTTACAGCTTCAGGTATTATTATTGGAGTGCCATCATTAGCCTTCGGTGCAACTAAGAAGGTCGTTGTTGTGGGTGGCGGAACTTCTGGCGCGACTGCAGCAAGATATGTGAAAATGGCTGATCCTAGCATTGAAGTAACTATTATCGAGGCGAATAAAGATTACCATACTTGTTACTTGAGTAACGAGGTGATTGGTGGTGGTCGTACTCTTGATACGCTTAAACACGGTTACTCAGGTTTGGAGAAAGAAGGCGTTAAAGTTGTTATTGATTATGTGACAGGCATTGATGCTAAAGCAAAGAAAGTCACCACCAAAGGGGGTGATAGCTTTGATTATGATCGTTGTATCGTAGCACCAGGTATTGATTTTAAATGGGATACGATTGAAGGCTATGATGCTGAAATAGCAGAAAAAGTCCCCCATGCTTGGAAGGCAGGTTCACAAACCACGATGTTGCGTAAGCAATTAA
This sequence comes from uncultured Cocleimonas sp., assembly GCA_964569685.1. GTDB lineage: Bacteria > Pseudomonadota > Gammaproteobacteria > Thiotrichales > Thiotrichaceae > Cocleimonas. The sequence goes on from CAZMWD010000265.1 coordinate 587, forward strand.
CCGATATGAAAGATGGTGGTACAGTCATTATTGCTGCGCCACCCAATCCCTTCCGTTGTCCTCCCGGTCCTCCTGAGCGTGTTTGTCAGGTAGCACTTTACCTTAAGAATGAAAAGCCTAAATCAAAAATTATCTATGTAGACCCTAAAAAGAAATTTTCTAAATTTGGTCTGTTCGTTCAAGGCTGGGAAAAATTCTACGGGTTTGGTACTGATGACTCTATGATTGATTATATCAAAAGTGATGGTATCGCTAAACTTGATGCAGAAGCTATGAGTATTACAACGGCTTCTGGTAAAACAATTAAAGGCGATGTGATTAATGTTATTCCGGCGCAAAAAGCGGGAAAAATTGGTGCCGCTGCTGGTTTAACAAATGATAAGGGCTGGTGTCCTGTTGATTTGAAGAGCTTCGAATCTAAGATTCATAAAGATATTCATGTTATCGGTGATGCAAGTATTGCCACAGGTATGCCTAAATCAGGCTATGCAGCAAACACTCAAGCTAAAGTATGTGCGGCAGCAGTCGTAGCGTTACTTGATGGTAAAGAGCCAGGTACACCGTCCTATGCTAATACGTGTTATTCAATTATTGCAAAAGATTGGGGAATATCAGTTGCAGCAATTTATCGTCTTGCAAAAGATGGTTCAAAAATAACTAAAGTAGCGGGTGGTTTGACGCCAATGGACGCGTCAGATGAAACGCATAAGCGCAATGTAGAAAATACATACAGTTGGTTAAATAATCTTACTAGCGATATATTTGCAGGTAGTTAACTGTATCCAAAACAGATAGCAATATCTGTTGTTAAAAAAAGGCTCTGAATTTCAGGGCTTTTTTTTTGATAGTTATTTGCCAATCTAACTGCTTTTGTCTTATCTAGAGTGACCTTTCTGGTTGCAGTATTAATTACACGTATCCCTTATTGGCTTATGTGTTTTGCCTATTATATGAAATTATCAGCGTGTTGTTTCTTAGTATTTAAGTCAAAAATTTAGTTAAAAATTAATATAGGTTAATTTAAATGTTCGTTTTATTCATTAAAATCTAGTTCTCTTGATGTAAATCAACACGTATTAATTTTTTATGTGCTTAAAAATTAATTAATGATAGGTGAGTAGGATTCGGATTAAGTAGCAGTTGATCACCTTTAGAATTAAGGAATAAATGATGGGAATGAAATTTAATATAATAGTAGGCGGATTATTGTTGCCACTGATCACTCAACTTGGCGTGGTACATGCAGATTCTGGACTCACAGCAAAAAAAGCGATGGAACCCGTTAAGACAGAAAAAGTGGTTGAGAAAAAAAACGCTACTTCAGGTCTTAAATTTAAACCCTCTTATCTTTCTATAAAAGGACATCGTGACGTAACGGTAGACGATTGGACCGACCCAGAGATATGTGCGCAGTGTCACCCAAGGCAATACAAGGGTTGGAAAGGCTCAATGCACGCCAATGCATTTAAAGACCCTGTGTTTCAAGCAGAATGGGCGCTTGCAGAAAAAGATTTAGGTGGGCAAATGATGAATTATTGTGGCTCATGCCACTCGCCCATAGGTGTTGCTACCCAAACAATTAAATTTGACCCAGAATCAAGCGAAGGTGCATTACATGGGAAATTTACCGCACCTTCAATTGCATCAAAAGGTGTTTCTTGTGATGTCTGTCATACCATATCGGGATCAAATGTTTTAAAAACAACGGTAGGAGAATATGGTAACGGATCTATCATTATGGATCCGGGTCCCGTTAAACGTGCTACCTTGAAAGACCCTGACCCTGTTTCTCCTTTTCACGAAACAGAATATTCCGAACTCCATACTAGCTCGCAGTTCTGCGGTAACTGCCATAATATTTTTAATCCTATTAATAACTTTCCAGTAGAAAGAACGTACGATGAATGGAAGTTTTCCCCTTATGCGCAAAACAATATCCAATGTATGGACTGCCATATGGTGCCTGTAGCAACGGCCATTCGTGTTGCCAATGAAATGAAACCCGCTAAAGAACTTGAGAACTCCGAAATAGGTGGTTTTGCTGGAGTAGGCGGACCGTTACGAAAAGTGGTTCATGATCATGGCTTTGTTGGTGGAAATGCTGTGATTTCTGGTTTACTGAATGGAGAAGATAACCCCAGTACCAAAAAAGAAGCGATTAGACGTTTGCAAAGTGCAGCGTCCATCAATGTCTTTGTGGTGCATCAGAATGGACCTTTACACCGGCTTGTGATTAGAGTGAATAATGATAGAGCAGGTCATAATTTACCTACCAGTTTGATCAATGTGAGACAACTGTGGTTAGAAATTGTGGTAACCGATGATCAAGGCAATGAGTTGATGCGATCAGGTACAAAAACCAAAGGAAATGACCTGCCCCCCGGTACAGTGATCTTTAATGCCAATGCTGCTGATAAAGATGGAAACTTCACTACATTTCCTTGGAAGATTGCTCGCTTTACCGATATTAATGTTATCCCGCCTAAAGGTCATAAAGATTCGAATTATGCCTTTAATCTTCCGGATGGGAGTAAAAAAATTAAGGTACTTGCCAAATTGCATTATCGTTCTTTTTCGCAAGGTCTATCTGATAAATTATTAGGAAAAAATAAGGTCATCGTGCCATCGGTAGAAATGGTTTCACACGAAACGTCTTATCCCGTTATTGATAAAAAAGTGCTAGATAATACCCCAATGAAAGCGAAGCCAAGTTATTAAGTGTGAACTCATTTAATCAATTCTTGGGCGAGTTGATGTACTAGCGGAAACAAACAATGCATAAGGAATATAGAATGTTTAAGTTAATTTTAAAGCCAACAACGTTACTGCTTGCAGGTGTATTAATTCTTTCTTATCAAACAGGTTTTGCGGAAAACCC
>CAZMWD010000266.1:0-3464 GCA_964569685.1 uncultured Cocleimonas sp.
TTGAATACTCAAATGCTAATCCATTGGTTAATACAATATCAAACCAGCCTTTGAGCATAGCAGGGCGATCGAACCACCATAAAGGATAAATAAAGATTAATCCTTCTGCCCATAATAATTCATCTTGTTCTTTTTTAATCTTCTTAGGGATTTTGCCTTTTTGTAAGCTGGCTAAATCATCTGCTTTTAAAATAGGGTCAAAGTTTTCTTGGTATAAGTCTTTAATGCGCACATCGTGCCCAGCTTCTTCTAGCCCTGCTGCAATGTTTTCTAAAAGTGCATGGTTAAAGCTTTGTGGATTGGGGTGGGTAAATACGATTAGGACTTTCATCTGGAAGCAGATTGTAGGTTAAGGGTGGCGCATTTTATACTCTTTACGTTTAAAAATACATTCATAAATATACGAGAAAGTTATCTCTTTAAGGGTTTATTGAAGGAGTTATAACGTAGCTATTAGCAAAACATTGAGTGGAAGAGAAAAAGAGATACTAATGGTTCTATCAAATACTTGTTCTAAACGTCTGTGATTATTATATTGAGCAGGTTATAATCTGCGCAATTTTATAATTTAGGACTGAGGATTCAATAATCTACGAAACTTTGACTTGTCTTTTTGTTCCAGCTTAAATAATCTCAATCGTTGCGTAACCCTGCTATGCGCCTTATGAGATTATCCAACCTGAAACAAAAATTCTGCCTCAAGTTTCGCATCTTATTAAATCCTCAGTCCTTATGTCTGGTAACTGTGGCTTGCATTTACTGGAAGTAGAACAACAGCAATAACAGGATGTTATTTATATGTTTAAATCATTTTTTGGCATGTTTTCCAATGATATATCAATTGACTTGGGAACTGCTAACACCCTGATATACATGCGTGGCAAGGGGATTGTTCTGGATGAACCCTCTGTTGTCGCGATTCGTCAGGACAGGGGGCGGGGCGGGCCAAAGAAAATTGAAGCGGTCGGTGTCGAGGCGAAAAAAATGCTCGGTCGTACACCCGAAAATATCACCGCGATTCGCCCAATGAAAGATGGTGTAATCGCTGATTTCACTTATACCGAAAAAATGTTGCAACATTTTATCCGTAAAGTAGATAGTGGGCGCATCTTTAAACCTCGCCCTCGTGTGGTTATTTGTGTGCCTTGTGGCGCAACCCAAGTTGAGCGTCGTGCCATTAAAGATTCGGCAATGGGCGCAGGCGCACGCAAAGTATATTTGGTCGAAGAGCCAATGGCAGCAGCGATCGGTGCCGGTGTGCCAATTGATGAAGCCATTGGTTCGATGGTGCTGGATATAGGCGGTGGCACATCCGAAGTCGCCGTTATGTCGTTGCGTGGTATCGTTTATTCTGCCTCGGTGCGCATCGGTGGTGACCGTCTGGATGATGCGATTATCAGTTATGTACGTCGTAATTACGGCATGTTGATTGGTGAAGCTACCGCAGAGCAAATCAAATGCGAAATTGGTTCTGCCTACCCGGGTAAAGATTTACTAGAAATTGAAGTTAAAGGCAGAAATCTTTCTGAAGGCGTACCGCGTAGCTTTACGCTTACTAGCAATGAAATTTTAGAAGCCTTGCAAGAGCCATTGTTTGGTATCGTTAGTGCGGTTAAAACAGCACTTGAGCAAACGCCACCAGAATTAGGCGCGGATGTGGCTGATAGAGGTATTGTTTTGACGGGTGGTGGCGCATTATTACGCGATTTAGATCGTTTGTTAATGGAAGAAACCGGTATCCCCGTTGTTGTTGCAGATGAGCCGTTGACCTGTGTGGCAAGAGGTGGTGGTCGAATTCTTGAAATGTTAGATGATGATGGTTTCGATTTTTGGGCTTCGGAGTAGTGTTGTTTTTTCATAGCAATTTATTCTTAATATTCCAAATATAACTATCAGGAGTCTATTATTTACGATCTTGGTATTGATGAGAGCAAGCAGCAGAAAACGTTAATCAAATTTACGATATTAGCGTTGCTTTCTGGAACATTAATGGTGCTTGATTATCGAGGATCCTCATTAACACCGATGCGTACGGTGTTTAAAATGTTGGTATACCCACTTCAGTATACGGTTGACCTTCCTTACCGAGCGGCAAGTTTTACCAAAGAGTTCTTTTCCGAACGCAGTAAAATTTCAGGTCAAAATCGTGAATTTCGTACCTTAATCAATGTGTATGCGGCGCGCGATCAAAAGTATTTTTCGATAGCTGAAGAAAATCAACGCTTACGCATCCAGCTAAACGCCGTTCCCGCCGTTCGAGAAAAATTCACACTTTCAGAAATCCTATCGGTTTCAGCTGACCCTTTTCGGCAAGATGTGGTGATTAACAAGGGTATGAATGAAGGCTTGTTCATCGGTCAAGTGGCTTTGGCTGGCAAGAATATTTATGGACAGGTCAAAAGTGTCACGGCTAACTCTGCTGTTGTGATGCGCTTAACTGATCTGAAACATGCGATTCCTGTGAGTAATACCCGGACGGGCGCAGGTGCGCTGGCAATCGGTTCTGGCAAGGCAAATATTTTAGAATTAAAAAATATTGAAGCGAATGTGGATGTACAGGCGGGTGATATATTTGTTAGCTCTGGTTTAGGTCAGTTATTTCCAGCCGACTTTCCGGTGGCAGTCGTGCGAAGGGTTGCTTATAACCCCGGTGATTCTTTTATGAAAGTTAAGGCGCAGACCTTGGCAGACTTTATAACAACACGCGAAATATTAATGATTTGGCGACCAGACCATTCGGCTAGTGATGCAGAAGGGTCTATTGATGCAACTATTGAAAAAAGTGACACTGAGCAGGAAACAGAATCAGTGCCTAACACTAATGCAAAGAAAACAAAATTAAAGCCGAAAAAGACAAAGAAAAGCAAAGCTAGTAAAGAGAAAGTAAAAAAACCCAAACGGGCTAATAACTAGACTATGGAAAATATTTCTTTGCGTTTTAAAGGCGCTATTATCGTTTCTTTTATTATGGCGCTTGCTTTAACCATCATGCCACTTTCTGAGGAATGGAAATTATGGCGACCAGAATGGATTGCAATGACATTGGTTCATTGGGGTATATTATTACCTAAAAAAATTAGTTTATTGATTGCTTGGTTTATGGGTTTGTTTGTAGATGTAATTTACGGATCCATTTTAGGTCAACATGCTTTTGGGTATACCTTGGTTTTGTTTATGGTGCTTCGCATGCGTCCCCGCTTATTATCTGATAGTATTTTCCATCAGTTATTTTTACTGATTATTACGTTGGGTAGTTTTTTATTAATAAATCTTTGGATATTAGGAATTACCGGAAATACGCCTACCGCTTGGGTTTATTGGTACTCTTTAGGCAGTAGTGCCATTGTCTGGGCGGTTTACCATTTGCTTTTGAAATACTTATTTACTAAAGAAAATTTATATGATTATTAGTCAGCTTGCCATCTGCGATAGCAGATGGACAACTGAATTATGCAAAAGCTTAG
>CAZMWD010000267.1:0-3463 GCA_964569685.1 uncultured Cocleimonas sp.
ATTAAAACGCTGTACCCGCAGTTTTGGAAATATAATGTAAAAACAAAAATGGCATGGCAACGACTCTTTTACATCAAACCCGATGATTTTCTGGCAATATAGTGATTATGAGTAATAAAAAAATATTAGTGGTCGATGACGACCCGCATATCCGCGAAGTAATTAGTTTTGCGCTTGAAAAAGCGGATATGTCTGTAACGCTCGCAAACAATGGCGTACAAGCACTGGAACGTTTTTCGCAAAAACCCGCTGATCTTATTGTGCTGGATATAAATATGCCAGAAATGGATGGGCTAAGTTGTTGCCGTGAAATTCGCAAAACCTCAGAAGTTCCGATTCTATTTTTATCATCACGCGATGACGAGATTGATCGTATTTTAGGGCTAGAAATTGGCGGTGATGATTATGTGACTAAACCGTTTAGCCCACGGGAATTAGTAGCACGCATCAATGTGATTTTAAAACGTAGCCAATCAAACCCGACCATTAGTCACAAACAACAACACGCATTAACCCGCTTATCACAGGGGCGTTTAAAATTAGATACTGAACAACACGCAATTTGGTGGGATGACCAAAGCGTCTCATTAACCGCTACCGAGTTTGCTATTTTAGAACTGTTGCTGAAACAACCCAAACGCGTATTTTCACGTGATGTGATTATGAATACGGCATACACCAATAATGTCTACGTGAGCGACCGCACGATTGATAGCCATATTCGCCATGTACGCCAAAAATTTACCGATGTGGGTTGTCAATCCATTATCGAAACACAGCATGGCGTGGGTTATAAACTAGCACCTTGCGAATAAAAAACGCTCAACTCCTCTCCCTTGCTCAGCGAAGAAAATAACAACATAATTTATTTAAAAACATGAAAATCAACGCACAACCAAAATTAAAACGCTTATTTCGCCTACGCACCATTCTGTTAATGGTGGTTCTTTCGGTGTTATTACTCCCTTTGGCGAGTCTGTATTTTTTTCGTTTTTATGAAAATGAATTAGTGCGTAAAACCGAACTGGAACTGATCACCCAATCCGCCGTATTTGCCACCGTTTACCGCGAATTAATCGGGCAAAATCAAATCAAACGGGATGGTAAATATACGCCGATTATTCCCACACTGGATTTATCCAAACAAAAGCTACTACCGCGCCGACCCATGGCAAAAGCAAGCATTGCACTCAACCACAGCGCACAAATGGCGGGAAAGCAAATGCAAAACATCTTATTTAACACCCAGAAGGTCACCCTTGCAGGCATGCGAATTTTAGATGCCAACGGTGTGGTGGTCGCGGGGCGAAGTGAGTTAAATAAATCCTTAGCACATGTTAAAGAGGTACAACGTGCATTGAAGGGGCATTACACATCGGTACTGCGTGAACGTATTTCAGATGAACCACCGCCTTCAATCGCATCTATCAGTCGTGGTACGGGTATTCGCGTGTTTACTGCCTTTCCAATTATCAATAACGACACGGTATATGGTGTTGTTTATTTATCACGAACACCTCAAAACATTCTTAAACACCTTTACAGTATTAAAGAAAAAGTGATTTTATTATCACTGGTGTTATTCGTATTAACGGGCTTGATTGTGCTGTTTATTTCATCTCGATTATCACGACCGATACGAGAATTAATTGATCAAACCCAACAGGTCACGCGTGGCGAAACCGAAACCGTCGACATATTAAAACGCCCAGGAACGTATGAATTAGCACAGCTTTCTACTAGTTTTTCTGAAATGTCGCACACGCTTAAAGAACGTTCACACTATATTCAACAATTTGCATCGCATGTATCGCACGAATTTAAAACGCCTCTCACCTCCATGCAAGGAAGTTTAGAATTATTACAAGAACACGGCGATGAGATGGCATTAGAACAGCGCACACGATTTTTAAATAACTTACAGGATGACACCACTCGCTTAAAAAATTTGGTCAATCGTCTGTTAGAACAAGCACGCGCCGATTCTTTACAAAGCACATCTGAAACCAGCTATTTATTAGACAGTTTAGGGCAATTACAATCACGCTACGCCGACTCTGAACTTGATATTATTTTTGATAAAACAGCACTTGATCATCACATTAATATTGCACCCAGTGCGCTTTATAGTGTGCTTAGCAATCTATTTGATAATAGCCTGCAACACGGTGCAAGCCAGATTACCTTATCAACCAATTTATCAACTGAGCTAAAAAACAAGCAAATTGAAATCAACATTCATGACAATGGTCAAGGCATATCAAAAGCCAACCAAAACAGTATTTTCACACCCTTTTTCACCACCCGACGCGAAACCGGTGGCACAGGTTTAGGGCTAGGGATTATTCAATCAATTTTAAAAGCATCCAATGGTGAGCTTGAATTTAAACAAAGTGATGAAGGTGCTTTATTTGTTATGAAACTCATGCGTGCTTAATGGATCTCTGATTAAGTCCCATAAATTCTGGCAACGCCAAGTTTCCAAGTTCGAGGCATTTGTTTTTTGCAGTGTTATTCTATGGTAAAAACAAATAACGAAGAAATTGGGAACTTGGCTAAGCCGCGTTAGCTAATAAGAGGGGTAAGCCTCTAAAGCATAATAACAGACCATTATTCACCTTGAGTAGAGTCATAAAAGAGACTGTAGTAGCCTAGCCGAAATACTCGGCTTTTTGAAAGCCAAAGCACCTTGACCCTACAACCTGATTTATAAAAAAGGGATAATAATTAGTCGGAACAAGCTTATTTTAACAACGAGTCGTAGCCCTCGAGCAAAGATTAAAATCCAGACGACCGGTTTATTTAAGTGCTTCTTCAAACTCCTTTAGCGTAGCAACAAATTGAATATTCGTAACCGCTTTATTGTCAAGTGTTACTATTTTAATTGCTTCTTTTTTAGCATCATATCTAAATTTCTTTGCGACATCTTCCTCATGAATAAGCAGTACGGGATAGGTACTTTTTTGCAATTCGGGAAGAATAAATAAATTTCTAATAATAACGGGAGCCGTACTGATATCAGCAATGTATAATGCGGATTGTTTATTCAAATAGCCTTTTTCTTCTTGTTTCAAGAAGTCCACCATGATGTGTGAAGAATCTCGAGCGAAGGTAAATATCAGTTTTTTAGTGTCATTACTCAATTGATGTTTTTTACCAAACTGGTCTGGTAGAGTGAAATCGACTTCAGAACCAACGATAAACTTATCGGCTACTGAGGCTGAATACTGACTTCCATCATAATCATCTTTAGAATTCAGAACATAAAAAATTCCTGCTCCGATGACTAACGCAATGACCAACAATATTACTATCTTCTTAAACATTATTTTTACTCTTTGGTTTATGGCTTATAGCTGGTAGATTCAACAGCGAAGTGCATAACTTTTAGGCCGCTTTTAGCGCGGAATATATAGCCATCTTATTGGCAGGTGTTTTCAATATAAAGAATATAAGAGACATC
>CAZMWD010000268.1:0-3430 GCA_964569685.1 uncultured Cocleimonas sp.
GCTTAATAATTGAGTAGCCCATTCAAAAAAGATTGAATGGCTAGCTCACTAAATTATTAGAGCTTTAGCCGTTACTCGTCACCTGAGTTATTCTGAGGTTTCTCTTAGTTAGTTAGCTCAAGCCAATTGATTTTTGAGATATTTATACAGACAATACCTTTATATAGAAGACAGTACCTTCATATAGACAATATCGCCTTACGATAGTATTGCAGCTCTTCAATCGACTCTAAAATATCATCCATCGCCAAATGTGCGCCTTTTTTAGTATAACCATCCAAGACTTCGGGCTTCCAACGTGCCGCAAGTTCTTTAAGTGTGCTGACATCTAAATTACGATAATGAAAAAAGTCTTCTAAAAGTGGCATTTCACGCGCCATAAAACGCCGATCTTGGCAGATACTATTACCACACATCGGCGATGCGCCTTTAGGCACATATTGCTCTAGAAACTGAATCGTTTCTGCTTCTGCTTGCACCATTGAATATTCGCTTTCTTGTACGCGCTTGATTAATCCAGAACTTCCGTGATGACTTGTATTCCATTCATCCATGCCATCCAGCACACTATCAGGTTGATGTATTGCAATCACAGGGCCTTCTGCTAGTTTATTTAAGTCTTTATCGGTTATCACTGTAGCGATTTCGATAATGACATCATTAACGGTATCTAATCCGGTCATTTCCAGATCAATCCAAATGAGATTATTCTTGTCTTGGCTCATGGGTTATACTTCCACGCTGTAATTAATTAACGGTATTCTAATCGCAAATGTACATTTTTACTTGGGTTTTTATTCTAATGGTCATTGCCACGACTGGCATGCAATTATGGCTCTCTTTACGACAAGGCAAACACGTAGCTGATCATCGTGCATCTGTACCCGATGAATTTGCCGATAGTATCACCCTAGAAGAACATCAAAAAGCAGCTGATTACACTCAAACTAAAGGCGGTTTTGGTCGAACTCAGCTTTTACTCGGCGCAGTTATACTGTTCTTGTGGACACTAGGTGGTGGCTTACAATGGCTCGATCAAGTAGTGCGCGCATTTGAATGGAGTCCATTAGCTACTGGGGTTGCGGTACTCATCATCTTCTCCTTGATTTCTAGCATAATTGATCTACCCGCTTCTTTATATCAAACCTTTGTTATTGAAGAAGAGTTTGGGTTTAACAAAACCACACTCAAAGTATTTTTTGTTGATATGTTAAAAGGCGCAGCATTGTCTCTAGTAATTGGCATTCCATTGATTTTATTAGTCTTATGGCTCATGGAAACCGCTGGTGATTTTTGGTGGCTTTACGCTTGGGTTGCGTTAACGGGCTTTTCAATCTTAATGATGTGGGCTTACCCTAAATTTATCGCGCCTATTTTTAATAAATTCAAACCGCTTGAAGAAGGTGAAGTTTTAAGTCGTTTAACCCGTTTATTAAAACGCACCGGCTTTAATTCCGACGGTGTTTTCATCATGGATGGCTCAAAACGCTCTAGCCACGGCAACGCTTATTTCACCGGATTTGGTAAAACCAAACGCATTGTGTTTTTCGATACCTTATTAAAACACTTAACCCCAACACAAGTTGAAGCCGTGTTAGCGCACGAACTGGGGCATTTTAAACGCAAGCACGTGTTAAAAGGCATGATTGTTTCAATCACCATGACGTTTATCGGTTTTGCCGTGCTAGCATGGTTGATGAAACAGGATTGGTTCTACACGGCGCTAGGTATTCAACAATCTTCAACTTACATGGCATTGCTATTATTTATGTTAGTAAGTCCTGCGTTTACCTTCTTTATCGGCCCGTTAATGGCGCGTTGGTCGCGAAAACATGAATTTGAGGCAGATGAATTTGCCGCCCAACAGTCTGATGCAGGGGAACTTATCAGTGCATTGGTTAGTCTATATAAAAAGAACGCGGGAACATTAACGCCAGACCCATTATATTCGGCGTTTTATGATTCTCACCCTCCGGCTTCAATACGCATTGCGCATCTAAAGTCGGTTGGGTAATATAATTGTATAGGAGATATGCATAGATGAGATTTTTAAAAAACATAATGACGACATTTTTAGTAATAGCGGGCTTGTTATTATCTACAGCTTCGAGCGTTGCTTTTGCAGAAGGTAATATAGCTAACGGGAAGAAACTATTTACTGGCTCTAAATGTAATCAATGTCATACCAGCTCAGTATTTACCAAGCCTGATCGAAAAGTAACCAGCTTACCTAAATTAGAAAAGCAGGTGCGCCTTTGTGATTCAAATCTAAATACTAACTGGTTTGATGATGAAATCATTGATGTAACCGCTTACCTAAATAAACAATACTACAAGTTTAAGTAGCACATGCATCTTTTGTCCCATTACTGCGTTGCTTTCCCGTACTCGAATGATCACATATTTCAGCAATATGCTCAACATTCTCCGTGCGAAAAGCGCCTTGTACTGAAACAAAATCTACACATGCTACCGCCTCTAATTAAGATGACTAACTCTTGAATAAACAACTCAGTACCGGACGGGTCATCATTCGTTTCGGTGCTGAACTTCTTGTCGAAAACCCTGAAGACCCTGCACTTCCTCCCGTTCGCTGTACCGCTAAACGTAAATTCGACACTATTGTCTGTGGCGATATTATTACGTGGCATCCAAACGAACACGGCAATGCTACCGTGGTTGATTTATTAGCACGCAAAAATGCACTCACGCGCCCCGGTTATCGTAATCGACCACGCACCATTGCTGCCAATATAGACCAGCTTATTATTGTCAATTCTTGGTTACCTGAAACCTCTTGGGATTTAGTCGATCGTTATCTTATTGCCGCTCAGCAACTTCAAGCAGAAGCCATTATTGTAATGAATAAAAGTGATCTTGCAGAGGAACACGCAACCGATGCCGATTGGGATTCGATGAAAATTTATGAGCAACTCGGTTATCCTGTGCTACACATAAATGCAATCAGCGGTGAAGACGGCGAAGGCATTCAAGAATTATTAGCACGAATGAGTAATAAGACCAGTATTTTCAGTGGTCGCTCTGGTGTGGGTAAGTCATCCATCGCCAATCAATTACTGCCTAATACTGATATTACCGTCGGTATTATTTCCGATTCTGGTGAAGGTAAACACACCACTACCACGGCAACCTTATATCAATTACCCGACCATAATCACAACAAAGGTTATTTAATCGACTCCCCCGGTGTGCGTGATTACGCGCTGGGTGATATTAGCCCGCAAACGCTCAGTGAAGGCTATATTGAAATTTATGAGTCCGCGCTACAATGTCGTTTCAATAATTGCACCCATGACCACGAACCAAACTGTGCGGTACGTTCTGCTGTTGAAAACAATGTTATTTCTAACGAACGCTACCAACGTTATCTTCATGCGCTTAAAAACTTAGGAACTGCATAAAATGGTGA
>CAZMWD010000269.1:0-3411 GCA_964569685.1 uncultured Cocleimonas sp.
TTATTAGGTATTAGGCCACGACAGCTATTATCGCATTGATTTAATCATTATATTTTGTGAAAAATAGACTAACGCATATAATGCGGTTGAGAGAAGATCAATCGTCCCAAGAGCCCAAGGCGGTGATAGAAACTTAAAAACGACAAAAGCAGTGTCATTAGTAAAAAAAGGGCACTACTATCTAATGAAAGTTGGATGAATTTGATGTAGCTTATTTTGTTAATAACACGTTATGTTCACAAACAGTGTTGCTAAATAATAAACGTTTTCAATAAGATGCAGAAAGTGCTAATGATTTTTCGGATAAAGGAAATATTGTTAAGTCTCGCCTTTATATAAGATATAAGGGGAGACTTAAGAAATACTATATTAGAGACCTCAGCATAACTCAGGTGACGAGTAAAAATGGCTAAAATCTTCCTGATTTTCGTTGTGAATCTTGTTAATAGCCCGCTATTAACTGCAATTCACGCCTCAATCAGAAAGATTTTATTCCATTTTTCTTTCATCACTGAGTTATGCTGAGGTCTCTAGTTATTTGGTTCTATTCTCTGGTGCAAGACGAATGCCCTTAACCTCTGATGGTTTTGGTATTTTCATCGCAGGGTTTGAAATTTGCGTCTTTGGTGTGGCTTTTGGAGATGTTACTTGATTAATAATAGTTTCTGGTGGAAAACCTGAGTTATCAGTCGTGACAGTGGGTTTTACCTGTGGAGTTTTTGCTTGAGTGGGTCTAGGTGGTTGAATAGCTTTGGGTTGCTGGACTATTCTTTGCGGCTGAAAGGCTCTTTGCGGCTGAAGGGCTCTATTATTTGGTTGTACATAGTTATTGAAGTTTTGATTAGGTATCCAGTTGCCGGGTATAGGATTGTTTGATCCGGTATTGAAATTGGGCATACTCCAGTTATTTCCACCTTTGTTGTCATTGCCCCAATTCATATTAGGCATACTGAAGTTAGAACCTGCGCCATTGCTATTACCCCAGTTCATGTTTGGCATGCTGAAGTTTGAAGAATTACCTTTGTTATTACCAGCGTTATTTCCAAAGTTCATATTAGGCATATTGAAATTAGAGCCTGTTCCATTGCCCCAGTTCATATTGGGTATTTTAAAGTTGCTACTTGTACCCTTGTTATTACCCATGTTCATATTCGGCATGTTCCAGTTCGATCCCGAACCATTATTACCAAAATTCATATTAGGCATATTCCAATTTGAATTATTTGTATTGGGTGTGGGGGCGTAACTAGGTGCTGCAGATACGCTTAATGAAAGACAGCTAGCGGAAATTAAAAGAAGTGTTTTATTCATGTTTATTCACTTATAAGTTATTTAAAGAGGGGGGTCTAAATTATAGAGTAGAACAATAAAAAAGGACTAAATATAAGGGGTATTTAGTCCTTTTAACTAATACTTAAGTGGTCTGTTGTTATCTAGCTGGAACAGCAGGGTAAGAATAACCAAAAGGTGCTTGTGGCATCGCAGGCATATTGTAAGGTGCTTGCCCAAAGTTGTTACCACCGAAAGGCATTCCGTAGTTATTACTGCCACCAAACGGCATACTAAAGTTGCTTCCACCAAAACCATTGTCATCATCAAATACATCCATGAACTCTTCCATCCAGTACATGGGTGTCCATTCTGGCCAGTCGCTTTCATCCCAGTATGGGCCATTGGGGCCTTGTTTCCATTCGCCACTGTTACCACCAAAGAAATTAGCGTTTGCGCTAGTAGCAGCAGTTGCAAGTAATAGTGTGAGTAATAATTTTTTCATTATCATATCTCCGTTTAGTTTAATGTAAGTAGTTAATATCGTCTTTGTGATTACAGTGTAGCACATAATTGAAGTATATCTATATATACTAATATAGATAGAAGAAAACATGGCTTTTGTCAATTATATGGGCATAATTATCGCTGAATTAAAATAAGATTATAAAAACGTATGATGAATACTCAAACTGATACAGATTCTATCATTCCAGTTGTGACGATTGATGGCCCAGCAGGTTCTGGTAAAGGCACGATTGCACAAGCGGTGGCACAACAATTAGGTTGGAAGATATTAGATAGTGGCGCGCTTTACCGTTTAGTTGCTCTGGCCGCGCAACGTAAAGGTGTTGAGTTTGATGATGAAGCACCTTTGGCAAAAATAGCACAGAGTTTGGATGTGGTATTTTCTCCTTGTAAAGGTGGGGGTGTAGAAATTATTTTGGAAGGCGATGAAGTGACGCAAGCAATTCGCACCGAAGAATGTGGATGTATGGCATCTCAAGTAGCAGCTCAAAAACAAGTAAGAAGTGCCTTATTAAATAGACAAAGAAATTTTCAGGAGTCTCCCGGATTAGTGGCAGATGGTCGAGACATGGGTACGGTCGTTTTCCCGAATGCGAAAGTAAAAGTCTTTTTAACCGCAAGCGCAGAAATAAGAGCAAAACGTCGCCAGAATCAGTTGAAAGAGAACGGAATAGATGCTAATCTGGCGGGCTTAGTTCGTGATATTCAAGAGCGCGATGCTCGCGATATGCAACGAAAAGATGCACCATTAATTCCTGCTGATGATGCGATGATTATTGATACTGGGGATTTAAGTATTGATGCTGTCGTTGCGAAGGTGATGGACGCTGTAAAAAAGGTGTATAAGTAAACTGTTTTTAAGCTATCAATATGTAGTTTGATAGCCGTTCGAAAAATTTATTTCAGGTGTTTTCAAAAGCCCGACAAATTAGTCTAATTTAGACAGCGTTTATTTTTTGTCTTTGAAAACAACTGATTAATGAACACTTTAAACGTGATTGTTAATGTTAATAATCAAGCGTATTAAAGTTTAATTTAACCGTTATGCATGGGTTTGCTAACGTTGTAATTTATAGGTTTTACCATGAGTGAAAGTTTTGCGGAGTTATTTGAAGAAAGTTTAACGTACATTGAGATGACCCCCGGTTCTCTTATAAGTGCAACCATTGTTGATGTAACTCCTGATTTTGTAACCGTCAGTGCAGGCCTTAAATCTGAAGGCGTTATTCCTTCTGAGCAATTTAAAAATGAAGCAGGCGAATTAACAGCAAAAGTAGGTGATGTTGTTGAAGTAGCCCTAGAAAGTGTTGAAGATGGATTTGGTGAAACCAAACTATCTCGCGAGAAAGCCCGCCGTTTACGCGCATGGGAAGTTCTTGACGAAGCACTAACTAATGATGAAATTATTACCGGTGTGATTACTGGCAAGGTTAAAGGTGGCTTCACCGTTGAACTTGGCGATATTCGTGCTTTCTTGCCGGGATCTCTTGTTGATGTGCGCCCAGTTCGCGACACCGCATACCTTGAAGGCAAAGAATTAGAATTCAAACTCATCAAACTCGATCAAAAACGTAATAACGTGGTTGTTTCTCGTCGTGCAGTGGTTGAAGATGA
>CAZMWD010000270.1:0-3392 GCA_964569685.1 uncultured Cocleimonas sp.
AAGTAATAATCTTATAACAAGGCACATACTCCGTACCCGGTAATTTCATACGTTGCTGTTCTACAAACGATTGAAGCAATGCATCCATTCGTTTCATGATTTCAGGGTCACCCGAAATTTCAAATAACCCGTGTTTTTCGATAGAACGAATACCTTCATCTTTAACATTACCCGCAACGATACCCGAAAATGCGCGACGTAAATCAGCCGCGAGTTTATGCGGTTTTTGATCTTTATGTAATGCTAAATTCTTCATGTTTTCATGGGTGGGATTAAAGGTTTGTTGGAACTCAGGTGCTATTTTTAATAACCAGTTAAAATAATACGCATCGCTGTTTTCGCGTCTAAAATCTTTGACTTTTTTCAGGTGTTTTTTCATTTTTTTAGCGACAAGTTCTGGGTTGCCGATGATGATTTCGTAACGATCTTGCGCGGCTGAACCGAGTGTTGATCCGATAAAGTCATCAATTTGTTTAAAATAGTCTTTTGATGTTTCGGGTGCGCTGAAGATAAGAGGGAAAGGTAAGAGTTTATTTTCAGGGTGCAGTAAAATACCTAAAATATATAAAATTTCTTCACAAGTACCTGCGCCACCAGGGAATACAATAATGCCGTGTCCTGTGCGTACAAAGGCTTCCAGACGTTTTTCTATATCGGGTAAGATGACAAGATCATTCACAATAGGGTTGGGTGATTCGGCAGCAATAATACCGGGTTCGGTAATACCAAGGTATTGACCGTCCTTGATACGCTGTTTGCCATGTCCAAAAGTAGCGCCTTTCATCGGTCCTTTCATAGCGCCAGGGCCACATCCTGTACAAATATCAAGCTCGCGTAAACCGAGTTGGTAGCCCACTTCTTTGGTATAGAGATATTCTTTTCTGGAAATGGAATGCCCACCCCAGCAAACAATCAGTTGAGGATTAGCGCGGGGGCGTAAAATACCCGCATTTCTCATAATGTGAAAAACAGCATTGGTAACACCCTCTTCATTATCAAGATCAAATTTGGGGTTATCAATGATGGTATCGTGAGAATACACAATATCGCGTAACACGGAGAACAAATGCTCGTTGATGCCTTTGATCATTTTACCATCTACAAAAGCACTTGCGGGTGCGCCTGTAAGTTCTAGCTTGATACCACGCTCTTGTTGAATAATGCGAATATCAAATGATTTGTGCCGTTCTAATAATTCTTTAGCGTCATCGGTGTAATTACCGTGGCTTAATACCGCTAAAGAACAATTGCGGAATAGATTGTAAAGCCCGCCCTGAGTGCGATCCAGTAATTTATTTACTTCAAGTTTTGATAATAAATCAAGATGTTCGGTGGGGGTAATACGAGCGTCGATTAACGGTTGTTTCATTTTAGAGGTGCCCTTTTTGTATCTGTGTTAATGGTTTTAATAGGATTATGCAGTTGAAGCTGTTTTATGAATTGGAAAGTTCACGATGTTGAATAATAATACTGCTTTCTTTGTTATTGTCTCGAAAATAGGCAGCCAGTTTTTCAACCAAATAAACGGAGCGATGGTGACCTCCGGTACAGCCGATAGAAACGGTTAAATAGGCACGTTGATTTTCTATAAAGTGTGGAATCCAGTGTTCTAGCATTTGGCTTAGATCGGCTTCCATCTTTTTTACTAACTCTTGAGAACCGAGCCATTCAATCACAGGTATTTCTAGGCCGGTGTGTGCGCGTAGTTCTGGAACCCAGTAGGGGTTGGGTAAGCAACGTACATCGAATAAGTAGTCAGAATCTCTGGGTGTTCCATACTTAAAGCCAAAGGATTGAAACACAATAGATAAAGACTGATGTTGAGTATTGCAAATTCTACCTTTGATTAAGCCAGCCAGTTTGTAAATATCCATGGTGCTGGTGTCAATTTGTAAATCAGCGATTTCTCTTACCGGTGCGAGTACTTCATATTCTTGGAGGATTGCTTCACGTAAAGTAGTGGTGGCATCTGAAAGCGGGTGTTTACGACGCGTTTCGTCATAACGTTTAATTAATACCGATTTACCCGCGTAAAGATAAATGATGTCTGTTTTGAATTTGTCTTTTAAGTGAGAGACAATTTCAGGGAAGGTGGCAAGGTATTCTTTACCACCACGAACATCAATACCAATGGCTATTTTATCTCTTTTTAATAAACGTTCTGTTTTAAAAAGCTCTTCCAGAAATTCCAGTGGAAGATTATCAATACAATAGTAGCCTTGATCTTCTAATGTGGCTAAGGCTTGTGATTTTCCGGAGCCAGACATTCCGCTAATAATTACAACGTGCATTTAAGAAGTCGCCTTTTCATGTTCAGTTTCAAGTTCTGTGTAAGGACTCAGGAGTAAATAGCTTACGCATCTTATTTACTCCTGAGCCCTAAACAGAGTATCAAAATAATCAATTAATATCTGTGGGTTTTTATGTTCTGATATGTCTTCAATAATAGACTGTTTTGCGAGCGTAAAATTAATTTTTTTTAACATCTTAGCGTATTTATCTAATTCTTTTTCGGGTAATAAAAAAGCTAAAAATAACTGTGTTGGTTTTCTATCCGGTGAATCAAGGCGGATGCCTTTTTTTAAAAAAACTAATGCGACTCTTGGGCGCGTAATATCAATACTGGCTCGCGGTATTGCTGCGCCATTGCTAAGTACGGTATTGCCCAGTTTTTCACGTGCGATTAATGCGTCGAAAATTTCATTTTTAGACACATTTTTTTGTCCAGAAGTCAGTAGTTCTGCCAGAATTTCAAATACACGTTTTTTACTGTCGCTTTTTTTTATGAATTTAATTCTTTCTGGAATCAGTAAGGGATGACGTTCTTCGGAAGATGATTGAGACGAAGATTTCGGCTGAGTTGTTGTTGAGAGAGTTGAGAGAGTTGAAAGAGCTGAAGGAATTGACAATGGATGCCTCTTTTTATTAGCTTAAAAGCGTTAATATTGTTATTACTTCATAGAAGAAACCCTAGGAGCCTGTCCGAGAACTAGAAAGCTACTGCAAATCCCATGAGTACCATAACCTGTGCTTATTGAAACCGTTAAATAGCTACGGTTATTCGCCTCTTTCAATAAGCCCATCTTATGTCACTCTTGTGATTTTCGCTACGCTTCTAGTTCTCGGACAGGCTCCTAGGAGGCTGTCCGAGAACTAAAAATCTACTGCAAATCCCATAAACATCATAAGCTGACCTTATTGAAATCGTTAAATAGCCCTGCTATTCGCCTCATTCAATAAGCCCAGCTTATAATATTTCTGTGATTTTCGTTACGATTCTAGTTCTCGGACAGCCTCCTAGAAGAACAATCAATATAATGGACGAGACATCCAGAGTCTAGGGGCTTCTCTATTAATTAGGTAATAGAGTCACCCCGCTAATGATCAGGCTA
>CAZMWD010000271.1:0-3372 GCA_964569685.1 uncultured Cocleimonas sp.
AAGAAAGAAGAAAGAAAAATAATAATAAAAAAAATCAATTGTTATAAAAACTTGTTAGTTAATTTACATTTTTAAATTATAGGAGATACAGATATGTCAGATAGGAGACTACAGGTATTTCATGCGGTGGCTCGATTGCTTAGTTTTACAAAAGCAGCCGAAATGCTACACATGACGCAACCTGCCGTGACGTTCCAAATACGTCAATTAGAAGAGCAATTCGATACACGATTGTTCGATCGCGCACATAACCGGGTGAGTTTAACCGAAGCAGGGCATGTTGCCTTTGATTATGCAGAACGCATTTTTGAGCAATATTCTGAAATGGAAAATGCCATTACCGAAATAACCGGTAATATTAGTGGTTCATTGACCTTAGGCGCAAGTACCACTATTTCGGAATACATGTTACCGGCATTATTAGGTGACTTTAATGCACAAAACCCTGAAGTACGTTTGCGTCTACGTGTATCAAACACCGAAGGCATTGTTTCGATGGTAGAAAACAATGTGATTGATTTAGGTGTGGTTGAAGGGCCTGTTAACAATAAAAATCTTGTGGTTGAGGTCTGTCGTAAAGACGATTTAGTGGCAGTAGTACCGACCGATCATGAATTAGCGAAACAAAAAAGCGTTTCAGTTAAAAAGCTGGTTAAATACCCGTTTATTTGTCGTGAAGAAGGTTCCGGTACGCGCGAAGTTATTGTTGAGCATATGAAAGCACAGGGGCTTGGTAAACACGCATTAAAAGCTTGTTTAGAGCTAGGTAGCCCAGAAGCGGTTAAAGGCGCAGTTGAAGCTGGCATGGGTATTTCTGTTATGTCTAGCGTGAGTATCGCAAAAGAGCTTAAATTAGGTACATTAAAAGCGATTCCACTTGATCCACCGTTGAATAGAGAATTTTCGTTTGTACGTCAGCGTCAGAAATTCCGCGTGCGTAGTATGGAAGATCTATTGGATTTTGCACGTGAATACTGTAAAAATTCTTAGACTTATTATCCTGCAAGTGAATAATGTGTGTGATCACTTGCAGAGTTTAGCTTAGATAGAAAAATTGTTTTTTTAAAGCCCTGATAAATCAATCAGGGCTTTTTTTTGTTTGTTAGATTATGATTAGATGCTAACGAGAAATAAGTAGGTGGTTTAAATGTTTCCAGGTGCGATGCCCTCAGGGGGGAGCAGCTTAAATAAAAAAGAGCGTGAATGGCTTAAATTATTTAAAGACTTGAGTGAATCTGATCAACAGTCATTAGTCGCATTTGCGCAGTTTTTACATTCACGTGCAGATGTAAGTTCGGATGAGGCTATAAGTGATACAGTGACTAAAGCTGATGAAATACCGACTCAGCCACTTGCTATTTCTCGTCCTGATGAAGAGAGCGTGATTAAAGCAATCAAACGATTAACGGCCACCTATCCAATGGTAGATAAAGAGAGTATTCTGCATCCTATTTCTAATTTGATGACAGCGCATATGTTACAAGGTAAGTCTGCTCCCGATGTAATAGATGAATTAGAGAGTGTGTTCTTAAAAGAATATGAATCACAATGTGATACTAAAAAAGTATAGTTCCATAAAAATTCTGATAAAAATAATCATTATGAACGAGAGGATCAGTGATACAGCTATTAAATGAATGGTATCGTCGCCATTTTACTAATCCACAAGTGGCTATATTGGCATTCTTGCTTTTATTGGGTGCTGCAATTCTGTTTTTTCTTGGGGATATTATTGCACCCCTATTGGCAGCTATTATTATTGCTTATTTATTAGATGGGGCAGTGAATGTTTTAACGCGTTATAAAATACCACGAATTATTGCACTCACCCTTACCTTTAGTTTGTTTATATTGTGCTTGGTGGTGGTCATTTTCATCTTAGCCCCACTTTTATTGCGACAGGGAATTCAATTTATGCGCGAAATCCCGGGGATGTTTGCTACGGGGCAACAACTTTTGATGCAACTACCCGAAAAATATCCTAACCTTATTTCCGAGCAACAGGTGAGCGAATTATTACAGGGCATTCGTCATCAAATTACGGAAATTTCTCAGCAGGTGGTGAGTTTTTCTTTATCATCGGTTGCAGATTTAATTACTTTTATGGTGTATCTGGTCGTTGTGCCGTTGTTGATTTTCTTTTTTCTTAAAGATAAAACTAAAATTTTGACTTGGTTTGGTGGCTTTATGCCCCGTGATCGAAAACTGGCTACAACCGTTTGGCAAGAAATGAATGGTAAAATAGCGAGTTATGTACGCGGTAAGTTTGCCGAAATTATCATCATTTGGTCGATTACTTTTATTACCTTTTTAGTCTTAGGTCTTAACTATGCGGCGTTACTGTCTTTTGTGGTCGGTGTATCGGTGTTGATTCCGTATGTCGGTGCGGCAATTGTAACGTTGCCTGTGATGATTGTGGCTTATTTTCAATGGGGGTTTTCAACCGAAACACTTTATGTCTTTATCGCCTATTCGGTGATTCAATTTTTAGATGGTAATTTGCTTGTACCTTTTTTGTTTTCAGAAATGGTTAATATTCACCCTGCGGCTATTATTGTTGCGGTTTTATTATTTGGCGGACTATGGGGAATCTGGGGGGTGTTTTTTGCGATTCCATTGGCTACCTTGATTCATGCGGTGATTAATTCCTGGCCTAAACAGTCTAAAGAGGCAGTATCTACGAATGAATAAAACCCATTGGTTGATACTTTCAGAAAGTACTCAACATCCGTATCAGATAATCGCTTCATCACGTGCTAAATACGTGCGTGTAAAGCTATCTAATAAAGGTGAGCTTAGTGTCGTGTTACCACGAGGCGTTGCAACAAAGCATGCGCACGCGTTTCTTAATAGTAGAAAGCATTGGGTCAATAAGCATCTGCAGAATCTTCCAGTAGAAAAACCAGCGACACGACTCGATCGTATTCATTTAACCTTATTAAATGAAACGTGGCAGGTTGATTATTCCGTTGATGATCAAAAAGAGCCAGAAAAAGGTATTCAATTAATAGAAACAAGTATTGATCAACTGGTTATTAGTGGAAATAGTGTGTGTTTAACCGATGTTGATTTAATCGAAAATGTTATTTTGCAATGGTGTAAGCAAAAGGCAAAACCGCTCTTTAATTCGATGCTGCAAGAAACAGCCGAAGAATTTGGTTTTCATTACAATCGTTTGAGCATTCGCGCCCAAAAAACGCGCTGGGGAAGTTGTTCTTGTAGTAAAAATATTAATCTCAATTGTAAATTACTATTTATGCCGACTGATATTGTACGCTACGTGATGATCCATGAGTTATGCCATACCATTGAAATGAATCATTCCCAGCGTTTCTGGAACTTAGTTGAAGAGTGTGATGCTTTTTATAAAAC
>CAZMWD010000272.1:0-1374 GCA_964569685.1 uncultured Cocleimonas sp.
TCATCCATCTGCTTAGCCAAAGAAAAGTCACGTTCCGTTATACCGTCTGCTTCATGGGTGGTTAAATCAATCACGACTTTGTTGTAGACATTAAACCATTCGGGGTGATGGTTATTTTTTTCTGCAATTAACGCCACTTGTGTCATAAAACCGAAGGCTTTTACAAAGTCTTTAAACGCGTATTCGCGGTGAAGTTTGTCTTGTTTAAGTGTCCACGCTGTATGCTGGCTTATAAATGTTTGGATTTTTTCATTAGTGGCTTGTTTTATAGTCATAGGTTTTTAATTGGATATAGATTAATCATAAGGTCATAAGATACTATTCACTGATTATAGTAGATAAATTTAATACGTTTTCTGTAGACTAAGAACTAATCATGAAAAATAACCATAAAATCGAATTACTTGCCCCGGGTGGTGATGTTGAAGCCATAAAGGGTGCGATTGTCGCAGGCGCGAATGCGGTTTACTGTGGCTTGGATAACTTTAATGCGCGTAACCGTGCAAAAAACCTTAGTTTTGATGATTTGATCGGTATTATACGTTTGGCGCATGAGCATGATTGCGAAGTATTTTTAACCATTAATGTGGTTATTTTAGAGCAAGAACTGCCCTCCTTGTTTAAGTTATTCAGTCGTCTGGTCAATACCCGAATTGATGGCATTATCGTGCAAGATTTGGGTGTTTTTAATATTGTTAAAAAGCACTTTCCTACCTTAGATATTCATGCATCTACACAGTTGACAACGGTCAATGAAGGGCAGGTTTTATTGTTGGCAAAAATAGGGGCTTCACGCCTTAATTTATCACGTGAATTAAATCTTGATGAGATTAAAACATTGACGGCAGTTGCGCATAAAAACAATGTGCTGACAGAGGTTTTTGTACACGGTTCTTTATGTATCGCTTTTTCGGGGCAATGTTACTCTAGCTCGGTGAGTGTCGGTAATTCGGGTAATCGTGGGCGTTGCAGCCAAGCCTGTCGTGATGAATATGAAACTACCGCAGCGGGTAATAATTTCCCGCTTAATTTAAAAGATAATTCGGCTTATTTTGATCTGCCCGAATTGGTCGATGCGGGGGTTGATTCTTTAAAAATTGAAGGGCGTATTAAGGGTGCGCATTATGTTTATACGGTGGTGGATAGTTGGCGTAAAAACATTAATCAATTTATCGCAACGGGGCTTTTAAAAGAGGATGATTCTAATTTACATAAGGTCTTTAATCGCGATTTTACCAACTCTTTTTTAAAGGCTAATCTGACTAAAGATATGTTTATTGATAACCCGCGAGACCATAGCGTTAAACATGCGGTTGAAACACAGCAAGCGGTATCCATTCAACATATTGAAGCGGTTAAAAAAACACTGTACGC
>CAZMWD010000272.1:1474-3371 GCA_964569685.1 uncultured Cocleimonas sp.
GCTGATGCGATGGTTGAGCAATTTGATTTCTCATCTCTCGGTGATAATTTACATATTCCCTTTAAAGAAATCACCCAGATTAAAAACAAAATAGCCTTTTTATTGAATGATTCGATTGAGGTATTAGCCCCCGTAGAATTACCTAAGTTACAGAGACATCCTAAAATTAATATTCAACCAACGCTTTCTCTCTTAATCAGTGATGAGGCAGATATTGATTTGTGTAATGAAACGGATGCGGATATTTACTTTAAATTACCCGAAAGTTATAAAAAAGACTCTGCTAAATCTACGTTAAAGTACATTGACATATTAAAAGACAACTCAAGATTAATCCCATGGTTTCCTGCGGTATTAATCGGCAAAGATTATCACGAGGCAGTAAAAATATTAGAGCAGGTTCAACCCAAACGGATTGTTACTAATAATATGGGCATCGCCTACAAAGCCAATGAAATGGGAATTGAATGGATTGCAGGGCCGTTTTTAAACACTACTAATTCCTACGTATTACGTACCTTACAAGAAGAACTTAACTGCGCAGGCGCGTTTATTTCGAATGAAATTAATCGAATCCAAATTAAAAATATCAAACGCCCTAAAGGTTTTAAACTGCTCTACAGTATTTATCACCCGATTTTAATGATGACTAGCAGGCAATGTTTTTTCCAGCAAACCGTGGGTTGTAACAAGCCGAGTATCGAAGACGGTTGTATGCTCAAATGTAAAAAATCCACCACCATTACCAACGTTAAAGGTGTATCGTTTGCTATCGACAAACAGCGTGGTGGCTACCCCAGTATTTATAATAATGAACAGTTTTTAAATATTGATATTGTCAATGACTTATCAGAATTATTTGATGAGTTTTTTATCGATTTAACCGATATTGGCTCAGGTTCAAAAGCGGTCTTAGACAAGGTACAACTCGTTAAGTATTTTGAAGGTTTAGTAAAAGGCGAGAATGAATCACAAGATCATTTATATAAAATGGTCACCGAATCTACACATGCGCAGTATGTTCAGGGACTTTGATAAATAGTTATGAAACAAGTAGAAATTACCAAAGAACCTGTAGAACTGTATAAACTATTGAAATTTGAAAGCCTTGTTTCCAGTGGTGGACAGGCAAAGTTTGTTATTGGGGAAGGGCATGTGATGCTGAATGGTGAAATAGAAACACGCAAACGGAAAAAATTAGTGTCGGGTGATATAATTGAATTCAACGATGAGAAGTTTCAATTAAGACTAGTGAGTGATTAACTAAATGAGTAAAAATATTTGTGAACAGTAACGATATATTACGCCGTACCCGTTTTATCTTCGATTTTAATGATGCGAAGATGATGGCTTTAATGAGCTCTAAAACGCAGAAGGTAACGCGTGCGGAAATTAGTGATTTTTTAAAAAAGGATGATGATCCTGCGCAAGTAAAGGTTAGCGATAGTCAGCTTGCGGTTTTCTTAAATAGCCTGATTGAAGAAAAACGCGGTAAACGAGAAGGGGTAGAACCCGTTGTAGAAAAACGTTTGACGAATAATATGGTTTTTATGAAACTAAAAATCGCCCTGAGTTTAAAAGCAGAAGATGTGTTAGATATTTTAAAACTAGCGAATTTTAAAATAAGTAAACATGAGTTGAGTGCATTTTTTCGTAAACCCGGACATAAACATTATCGGGAATGCAAAGATCAAATATTGCGTAACTTTTTACATGGTTTACAGGTTAAATATAGAAGTGATGCGGTTGATACAAAATCACAGAAAAAAGCAGAGCCATTGAAGACATTAAAGTTAAGCAAAAAAACAACTGAGGAAGCTAAGCCGAAGTCAAAAAGTGATTTTCAGTGGAAGCCTCGACCTAAGTCGTCGTCATAGGCGTATCAGTAGATTCTTCC
>CAZMWD010000273.1:0-3366 GCA_964569685.1 uncultured Cocleimonas sp.
TACTAAATATTATTGCTTAGAAAAACCACTTTTCATGTGTTGATTTATTTGGGTGGGGCGTAGAAGTTTTATGCTGAGGTTTGATACGCGTTAGTGGTACGGGTTATATCTATAATATTGCCTAAAAATAGTCAGTAAATTAGTACCTAGATCCTGCAAGTGATCACACACATATAGTACAAGTTATTGATTCACATAGCGATATTTTATTTTTCGGGAATATCAATAAGTATTCCACTCAAATAAAATTCACTCTACAAATCAATAACATGCACTATATACGCATGTTCACTTGCAGGATCTAGGTAGTAATAAAAAAATAGCATTTTTGGATAAAAAGTAAGCTAAGGACGTAAAAATAACGTTATTATACGATTCCAATAAAAAATTATTTAAACGGTACACAAGTGAAAAAAATAGGCATTGTCGGCGCAACCGGTTATACCGGTGTTGAATTACTCAGGTTATTAGCGAATCATCCAAGCGTGGAGATTAGTTTTGTAACATCACGCTCCAATGTGGGCTTACGCGTGGATGCGATGTTTCCTAATCTACGTGGCTTTATTGACCTTGAATTTAGCGATCCTTCTAGTGATGCATTAGCAGAGTGTGATTTGGTTTTCTTTGCGACACCCAATGGTGTGGCGATGAAGCATGTACCGGCTTTATTAAAAGCAGGGACTAAAGTGATTGACCTTGCAGCTGATTTCCGGATCAAAGATTTAAGCGTATGGAGCCAGTATTATGGAATGGAACATGCCTGCCCTGATTTAGTCGTAGAGGCAGTTTACGGTTTGCCAGAGATTAATCGCGAGCAGATTAAAAATACACACTTAGTTGCAAACCCCGGTTGTTATCCAACCGCAGTAACCTTGGGTTTGTTACCTTTGGTTGAATCTGGTTTAATTGATTTGAACGGGATTATTGCCGATACAAAATCAGGTATCAGTGGTGCAGGTAGGGGCGCGAATGTCGCCACGTTATTAAGTGAAGCGGGCGAAAGTTTTAAAGCGTATGGCGTAGGTACACACAGACATCAACCAGAAATCGCACAAACTTTATCGTTGCTTGCGGATGGTGAGGCTATTGACCTTACTTTTGTACCGCATTTATTACCTATTATTCGTGGCATACATGCTACTTTGTATGCGGATGAGACTTCAAAGGAAGCACCTGATTTACAAGCTGTGTTTGAAACGCGCTATAAAGACGAACCCTTTGTGGATGTGTTGCCAGCAGGCTCTCATCCAGAAACACGTTTTGTAAAATCATCTAATATGTGCCGTATTGCAGTGCATCGACCTAAGGATAGTTCTAAATTAGTCATATTGTCAGTCATTGATAATCTGGTAAAAGGTGCGGCGGGTCAGGCGATACAGAATATGAACTTAATGCTAGGTATTGAAGAAACCACAGCGTTAATGAATCCTGCTTTACTACCGTGAGACCTCAGCATAAGTTTTAACTAGAAACCGTCAAACCATAATGGTAATAAGAAGATGACAAATGCTTGAATTTAATATTGATAAACAGGCGGGCATTCAATTGCACACCTGTGAGCGTAAAAGCCGTTGGTGTAAAAAATTGCTTTTATTTAGCTGGTTATTGTTATTGCCGTTGCTGTTAGGCTGGTTATTTTGGCAAGGCTTTTTATCATTTGATAATAATATCAAACGTGATGTCACTGATTCACTAGACACGACGAGTAATTGTACAAATGAAATAGCGGTTTCGGTAGAAGAAAGTAAAGCTAAGTGTGACCAGCAATTAGGGCTTTTAAAAGCTGAGCTTTTCGAAAAAATAGACCAAGCAAAAGGCAGACAAACAACAGGTAATAATGATACAAAAAAATTGAACCAACAGTTAGTTGAGGTAAACCAAAAATTAAAAACTACGCAGGAAGCATTACGTAATTCCAAGCAAATATTAAAAACGAATGAAGTATCTTCATCTCAATCTGGTAGTAAAGGTTTAGATAAAAAACTGTATTTTTATGAAAAGATTCTGGATATAAGCGGTAATAAAAATGCGGTTGCAATTGAATATTTTGCAGTAAAACCCCTAGATAAAGAAAGACATTATCGTTTCCAGCTGTTGTTAGCGAAACTAGGTAAACATCAAACAATTACAGGCAGCTATGATATTTTCATAAAGGGAAATAAAATCTTAGAATTGAAGGATTCTGATGAGGTTTCTATTTCTGGTGATAAGTCAGTTTCCATTTCGGATAAACAATTAGTTAAAAAAGAATCAGTCACCTATAAACATACGGGCTTAATACCTGCTGAAAATGTGGCAACCGATAATACCTTTTCATTTAAATATTATCAGAATTTACAAGGCGACTTTGTATTGCCAGGAAACTTTGAAGTGGAGTCACTCTCTGTGATTATTAATCCCAAAAACTTAGCAACGGTTAGAAGTAGTTATGAATGGAAAGCTCTACAAAATCAACCCTTTAAAGAGGTACTCTAATGTTTGGTAAAAAGCAGAATTCAGATGCGCGTCGAGAAAAAATAGATACGATACTGGGTAAGCAAACAACCATTGAAGGTGATATTCAAATTAATGGCGGGATTCATATAGAAGGTGTCGTTAAAGGCAATGTGTATTCCGATGACGATTCTGCGCTTCTGATTGTCGGTGAAACCGGACATATCCATGGTAGCGTAAGAATGTCTAACTTAATTGTAAATGGCAGTATTGAAGGTGATATTATTGCTAAAAAGGTTGAATTATTTGATAAAGCCCGCATTAATGGTGATATACATTACCAATTACTTGAACTTGCAGTTGGCGCGGAAGTCAATGGTAAACTGGTAAAGGAAAATACAACAGCGCCAGTTGAAGAAATAGAAGCAGGCGCATAAACCGGAATAAAATCAGTGTAATCGTTTTATTTTTGTAACTAGCGTACACTTACAAACACCTCAGTGTATATAAAGCATATATAGATAGAATAATACGGAACGATAGAATAGGAACATAACATGACAGTAGAAACAACCAGCGTAGCCACAGCAAGTGCAGCACCCATTTTAAACTTTACAGAGGCTGCGGCAAATAAAGTAAAAGGGCTTATCGAAGAAGAAAAGAATGATAACTTAAAGCTACGTGTATTCGTATCCGGTGGTGGTTGTTCTGGTTTTCAGTACGGCTTTACATTTGATGAAGCCATTAATGATGGTGATACAGAAGTTGAGAAAAATGGCGTAACACTGTTGATTGACCCAATGAGTTTTCAATACCTTGTGGGTGCAGATATTGATTACACTGAAGGCTTAGAAGGTTCTCAATTTGTGATTCGTAACCCTAATGCTAAAACAACCTGTGGTTGTGGGTCTTCATTCAGTCCCGAGTAGTATT
>CAZMWD010000274.1:0-3116 GCA_964569685.1 uncultured Cocleimonas sp.
CGTATTACGGGTCTTAAATTTAACGATGGTTAAGAAATTGAAGCTGATTTATTGGTCATGGCAGTAGGCATCAAACCTAACTTTGAACTTGCACAATCTGCGGGCATTCATTGCGAGCGTGGCATCGTGGTAAGTGACACCATGCAGACGTTTGACCCTAATATTTATTCTATCGGCGAATGTGTTCAGCATCGCGGTACGACTTATGGATTAGTTGCTCCTTTATTTGAACAAGCCAAAGTGGCGGCTAATCACTTGGCAGAATTAGGCTACGCCCGTTATGAGGGCACGGTGACTTCAACCATGTTGAAAGTAACGGGTATTGATCTGTTCTCAGCAGGTGATTTTCACGGTGATGAGGATACGGATGAATTGTTATTCCACGACGTAGCAAACGGCACCTACAAAAAATTGGTGTTACGCAATAATGTCATTATAGGTGCTTGTTTGTACGGCGATACCATTGATGGTACGTGGTATTTCCAGATGATGAAGGACGGTACCAATATTTCTGACTTTAGAAATACCATTCTATTTGGTCAAGCGCATTTAGGTGATGCAGGTCACGGTGACGAGACACGTGTAGCAGCAATGGCAGACAATGCCGAAATCTGTGGTTGTAACGGCATTAGTAAATGTGAAATTGTTGATACTATTGTTGAAAAGAAATTATTTACCCTTGATGATGTTCGCACCCATACAAAAGCATCCGCATCGTGTGGATCTTGTACAGGTTTGGTTGAGTCATTATTGGCGCATACGTTGGGTGGTGATTATTCACAAGCACCGAGCAAAAAGCCCCTCTGTGGCTGTACCGAATTAACACATGACGAAGTTCGTGCTGGTATTCGCAAACACACTTTAAAAAATCACGAAGAAGTTCGCCAAACATTGGCTTGGAAAACAGATGACGGCTGTGCCGTTTGTCGTCAAGCAACCAACTATTACTTGTTGTGTGAATACCCAGAATACAACGACCCTGAATCACGCTTCATCAACGAGCGCGCTCACGGTAACATCCAAAAAGACGGCTCTTACTCTGTTGTGCCACGTATGTTTGGTGGCATGTGTACCCCAGCAGATTTACGCGCTATAGCTGATGTTGCTGATAAATTCAACGTACCAGAAATGAAAGTTACGGGCGGTCAGCGTATTGACATGTTCGGCATTCAAAAAGAAGATTTGCCCGCAATGTGGAAAGATTTAAGCGATGCTGGTTTTGTATCAGGTCACGCTTACGGAAAAGCAATGCGTACCTGTAAAACCTGTGTCGGTGATTCTTGGTGTAGAATGGGAACTCAGGACTCAACAGGTCTGGGCGTAAAGCTAGAAGAACTCACGTGGGGTTCTTGGATGCCACACAAATACAAACTAGCGGTTTCTGGCTGTCCTCGTAATTGTGCAGAAGCCACCATCAAAGATTTTGGTGTTGTGTGTGTTGATTCTGGCTATGAAATTCATGTAGGCGGTAACGGTGGTATCAAGGTTCGTGTAACGGATTTCTTGGTGAAAGTTGACAGCGAAGAAGAAGTGCTTGAATTTGCTGGTGCGTTCGCCCAGTTCTACCGTGAAGATGCACATTATTTAGAGCGTACTGCGCCTTGGATAGAACGTGTTGGTTTAGAGAAAATCAAAGATGCTATCTTAGAAGATGAAGATAACCGTAAAGCATTGCATGAGCGTTTCTTAGTATCACAAAAGCCTGCGCAGATCGACCCTTGGAAAAAGCATGCAGAAGGCGCTGATAAGCATCAATTCCAAAACATCAAAATTAAAGTGGAAGCTTGAGTACTCTTATTGATACAAGTACATTAGATATATTGTAAGCACACCCCCCCTGTTTTGCCTGTTTTTTTGTGCAAACAAGGAAATAGAAAGAGAAATAAACATGAGTAATTGGTTAGAAATCACAGCATTAGATGAAATACCCGTATTAGGTTCACGCGTAGTAGAAACAGATACCGTAAATATCGCTATCTTTCGTGGCAAAGACGACAATGTATTTGCCATAAAAGACGAATGCCCGCACAAGCAAGGCCCATTATCACAAGGCATTATGCACGGTGATTCTGTTACTTGTCCTCTACATAATTGGAAGATCAGTTTAGTGTCTGGCGAAGCTTTGGGTGTTGATGAAGGTTGCACAAATATTTACAAAGCCAAAGTAGAAGATGGCAAAGTCTTTTTAAGTCTTTAGATAGGTAGTTAACAAATGTTATTCGGTCGTGGCACAAAGAACCCCATAAAAATCGCTGACAAAGGCGTCAAAGAGTGGAAATATGCCACCTGTGGTTACTGCTCGACAGGTTGCGCTATTGAAGTCGGTTTAAACGAAGAAGGCAGAGCCGTCTCATCGCGTGGTGTCGGCAATGCAGACGTAAACCGTGGCAAGTTGTGTTTAAAAGGTATTTTTGAACACGAGTTATTTGAATCCGCTGGGCGTGGTAAAGAACCTAAAATGCGCGATAGCTTCCATGATGAATGGAAAACAACCGACTGGGATACCGCGCTCGACAAAACCTATTCTGAAATCCGTCGTGTCCAAGAAAAGTATGGTCCCGATTCTGTTGCTGTCATTTCTACAGGGCAAATGCTCACCGAAGAATTCTATACGCTTGGCAAGCTCACGCGCGGATTAATCGGCACAAATAACTACGATGGAAATACCACCCTCTGCATGGCATCTGCCGTATCAGGTTATAAACGCTCGTTTGGATCAGATGGTCCACCGGGTTGTTATGATGATTTTGATCAAACGGATTTACTGATCGCTTGGGGTTCAAATTTACCTGAGCAACACCCCATTATTTATTGGCGGATGAAAGAAGCACAAGAAAAATCAGGCTTCCCCTTAATCGTTATTGATCCGCGCGTCACCATGCTCGCGCAAAATGCAGATCGTCATTTAACCGTCACACCCGGCACTGACGTGGTGCTGATGAATGCAATGATGTATGTGATCTTAGATGAAGGCTTGGAAGATAAGCGTTACATCGAAGCAAATACCAACGGCATCGAAGAGCTAAGAGCAGAAGTTGCAAACTATGACCCTGTAACCGCCGCTAAAATTTGTGGTATTGATGAAGATACGATACGTGCGGTAGCGCGCCAATTTG
>CAZMWD010000274.1:3134-3364 GCA_964569685.1 uncultured Cocleimonas sp.
GCAGATTTGGACGATGGGAATTAACCAAAGCACCCATGGTTCAGATGGTGTGGTTGGCATCAACAACCTAGCGTTAATTACAGGCAATATCGGAATTCCTGGTGGCACAAGCTTATCCATCACGGGGCAATGTAATGCGATGGGTACGCGAGAATGGTCATCCTGTTCTGGGCTGCCTAATCACCGCTTACTAGAAAATCCACAAGACCGTGAAGACATTGCAAAGTTCT
>CAZMWD010000275.1:0-2112 GCA_964569685.1 uncultured Cocleimonas sp.
TTTCGGACTTATTTTTACGGGTGATAATTTGCGGACGATTAAGTAAACGCGGGATAGATAACGGACCAACGCCAATACGTTTTTGGCTGTTTGTATTTGCAGGGGCAGGAGATAACGAACTTAAAGAATAAAAACGAGTACCTCCTAAGTTTTCACCTGCATTACCTAAGGTCATGGATGTGCCACCACAGGCGCTTAAACCCAAGGCAGTTAAACCCAGAGTGATGAATAATAAAAATAAGTGTAGTGTATATTTCATCTTTTTACCCGTGTTTAGAACGTTTATTTACCAAAAATAACCGAGTTTGGTTTGCGTTGAATGGTATCTGCTAACACAGAAAATGAGTTAGATGCCTCGCTCAACTCATTCAGTAGTTGTTGTACTTTATATTGCAATGCAGAGTCTTCGCTGAGTGTGGATTTTAAGCCTTTATTGAGTGTTGCCAGTGTTTTACTGGTATCACGTTGTAATTTATTACTGACATTATTGACCGTTTTCATTGTGTGACTGGCATCTTTTTGTAGCTTATTGCTCACATTAGTAATGGTTCGCATGGTAACACTGGCATCTTTTTGAAATTTATTACTGACGTTGGTGATAGTCTTCATCGTTTTGCGCGAATCTTGCATTAATAAGCTAATTTCAGCCGTCGTTTTTTGCGCCGCGGTAAGGGTTTTAACCAGCTCACCAGAGAACCCTTTTTTGTTGAGCTTATTCGTAATTTTACTGATACTTTCAGCAGTGGATGCTAAGCCTTTAATGGTTTTCTTTACATCTTTTGAATTGATCAGTGCAGTGACACTGGAGATTGCTTTATTTAATTCGGCGGTGATTTCACCAGCATCAAAATTTAATAAGGTCATTTGCGCATTCTTAGTAGGAAAAACAGCGGCATGACGCATACTAGTTGGCATCAAGGTAAATACTTCTATTGGTTTGCCTTCTTTACTCTTACCACTGTTGAGTCCATTTTTTGGCATATTTAAAGAAATATATTGTGCGCCGGTGATTAAACTATCCACGGTTAACTGTGCTTGTAAACCATCGCTCACCAAGTTTTTAAGGGTCTGTTCGGCTTCTTCTTTATTTCCCAAAGGCGAAAAGCTATCAATACGAAAAGAGGCTTTTACCAATGTTTTAATACGGGTACTTTCTGAGGCAGATTCCAATAAAATATTTTCGACTTTGCCTATTTTCACACCCCCGTATTCGATCACAGAATCTTTATGCAGACCGTGTAAGGTATCTTCAAAATACATCACATAAAAAAGCTTATTGGCATGTTGGGTATCATCGTCTGCTAGTTTGAATGAATCATAAAGTGTGAACTTAATGGTTGTATCATCCAACTCATGCCCAAATTCATTATTGGGTGTATCAAAGGCGATACCACCAATTAACAAGGATGTGAGTGATTCTAAACGTGCCGTTACCCCACCTGCTGTTAATTCTAACTCTAGCCCGCTTACATTCCAAAAACGCGAATTGGTCTTGATTTTTTCATGGTAAGGGGAATGTATGTATATTGAAATATCAACACTGTCGTTTTCTTTGTTAAGACGGTAGCCCGTTACTTCTCCCACCTTGATTTTATGATAATAAAGGGGTGAGCCTACATCTAAAGAACCCAAGTTCTGAGCGTTTAAGATCAGTGCTGTGCCCTGTGTCCCACTGGTAACGGCAGGCGGTGTAGAAAGCCCTGAATATTCTGTGGGTAGTTCACCGTGGTTCTTTTCATCGTTTATTAATTCACCGGGATCCATGCCAATGTACACGCCAGAAAGAAGCGTATCTAAACCGCTGATACCTTGAAAGGTTAGGCGGGGTTTCACCACCCAAAAGCGAGAGTTACCACTCAGGTGCTGTTCCATTTCTGGGTAGATTTCTGCGATGATTTTGGCTTTAGTGAGATCAGAGCTGAGCTGAAGTTTGCGTACTTTACCTACTTCTATGTTTTTGAAGCGAATCGGTGTTTTTTTTGCTTCGATGCCGGATGCTTCGTCAAACGTGATCGTGATAAACGTGCCACGTTCGCTGTAATATTTGAACACCAACCAACCCCCGATTAATGCCGCGGTGATGGGGATAATCCAAATAAGTGAGAAGCGCGA
>CAZMWD010000275.1:2212-3352 GCA_964569685.1 uncultured Cocleimonas sp.
GTTCAATCGTTTGTTGTTCTTGAATCGCATCCCATATCAAACGCGGATCAAACGTGTGCGCCGCAAACATGGTGAGAATAATCACTGCGGCAAATGATAAAGCACCCAAACCGGGGCTGACATTTGCGGTAGTGCCAAATTGTACCAGAGTCACCAAAATGCCGATAACAAAAATATCAACCATCGACCATCGTCCCACAAACTCTGTAATACGATACAACAGGGTGCGGTCTTTTGGTTTCCAACGCACCTTAAAATGAATGCTAATCATTAACCCCGTGAGTATAAGTAATTTAAGTACGGGAATAAAGATACTTGCAATAAAGATCAGAAGTGCCAATGGCCACATATCCGCATCTAATAGATGGACAACGCCACTCATGATGGTATCGGGTTGACCATCACCCCATAAAACCACGGTCATAATAGGTAATGTATTGGCGGGAATATATAAAATAATAGCAGCAATTAACAACGCCCACGTTCTACTCAGGCTGTTGGGGGTTCTCGAATGAATAACGGACTGACAGCAGGGGCAGTGTAGCTCAGGGTTTTTTATAGCTTGTTCTGGTTCTTGTTGATTACTGTCGCTAACTTCTGGTAATTTACTCAAAGTATGGCAAAAATGACACGAAATGAGACTTTCTTCTTGTGCGGTTTTTCCTATGGGTGAGGTTGTATTCGATGATGGAGTTGTAGAAGAAGTCATATTTGACACCCCTGAGCATCCCTTAATCTATTCCACACATCATGGGGGTTTAGCGAGTAACTGAGCAATGTGAGTGCCACTATTAGCAAACAAAATGCAAATAGCGAAACGCCTAATATGACATCAGCCACATCGCCTAATTTTACGAGCGAAACCAGTACCGCCAACATGAATATTTCTAACATGCCCCATGCATCAGTGCTACGCAAAAAACGAAACAGGGGAGCGGTCATTGTATTTAAACGATTGGTTTTCACCTGAATTAACACGGTAATCGTTCCAATTAACGTAAAGGCAGGAAAGAAAATAGTGGTGAGAAAAATTAAAATTCCTAGTAACGGTCTTTCTGCTTGAAATAATGAAATGGCAGTGGAAAGTAAAGTGCCGTCTTGCGTAAGCCCTAATGCTTTTAAAGAAATGAGTGGAAAAAG
>CAZMWD010000276.1:0-3348 GCA_964569685.1 uncultured Cocleimonas sp.
GTCATCTTTTTCAACCTGTTGATCTTGTTCTACCATAATGGCAGATAAACGCCCCAAAATTGGTGTACCAATTTCGTTTTCTTCAACGGCTTTACGATTAACTTTTACGGTTGAAACCACCGCCTTATCACGAATACTAATACTGCGTGTTTGCCCGTTAAGATCAAATGTTACCGTGCGCATTCCACTGGCATCAGGTGGCGAACTATAAATTAGCTTGATAATAATAATTTTGCCTTTACCCAGCGCAACCCGAATTTCTTCTTTTTGTTTTAAGCCGTAGAAGAAAGCAGTCGTCGGCAATACTGAAATATTGCCATAGCTTTGTTTGTGCGCATAAAAATCAGCATACACTTTGGGGTACATCACGTATGAAAGAAAGTCTGCCATACTGCGCGAATCATCAAACTCATCCTGAAATGCTTTGAATGCTTTATCAAAATCAATCGGGTCTAAATGATCGTTTGGGCGGGTCGTATAAGGTTTTTCATTTTTAAGAATGAGTTTACTTAGCTCTTTCGGGAAGCCACCTGTCGTTTGCCCTAAATTACCAATAAATAAATCATGCACCGAATCGGGGAACGCAAGCGTTGTACCTTGCGCCATAATATCCGCTTCTGTTAAACCGTTGGATGTCATAAAGATTGCCATGTCGCCGACGACTTTTGATGAAGGTGTGACTTTTACAATATCGCCAAACATCTTGTTAACAACGGCGTAGTTAGCTTTTACTTCTTCAAACTTATGTTCTAAGCCCAACGCGATGGATTGTGGGCGCAAATTAGAATATTGCCCACCGGGAATTTCATGGTCATAAACTTCGGCAGTACCTGCTTTTAAGCCCGATTCAAACGGATAATAAATCTCGCGCACGTCTTCCCAATAATTGGCGTATTGATTTAATGAATCTAAATCAAATTTCTGTTCACGCGGCTGCCCCTGCATAATGGCAATCATGGAGTTTAAATTGGGTTGCGAGGTTAGCCCCGACATTGAGCTTAAACAGGCATCGACAATATCGACATCCGCTTCAATCGCTTTTATTAACGTCGCGGCCTGCATTGATGAGGTATCGTGCGTATGTAAATGAATCGGTAAATCGACCGCTTCTTTTAATGCGGGGATTAACATTTCTGCGGCATAAGGTTTTAATAAACCCGCCATATCCTTGAGCGCCAACGTATGCGCGCCCGCATCTTCTAATTCTCGTGCTAAATCTAAGTAGTATTGAAGATTGTATTTATTACTCTTATCTTTATTGAGAACGTCACCGGTATAACAAATGGTTGCTTCGGCAATACCTCCCGTTTGCTCACGCACCACTTGAATAGATTTTCGCATCCCTTCAACCCAGTTGAGTGAGTCAAAAATACGGAAAACATCAATGCCCTGTTGCCACGATTCAATAATGAATTTTTCAATAACATTATCAGGATACGCTTTGTAGCCCACGGCATTCGAGCCACGAAACAGCATTTGAAATAATATATTAGGGATGGCTTCGCGTAATAATCGCAAACGTTGCCAAGGACATTCGTGCAAAAAACGCATTGCTACATCAAAGGTTGCGCCACCCCACATTTCTAATGAAAATAATTGCGAATGGTTCTTTGCCAAGCCTTCTGCTATTTGCAACATATCGGTGGTACGCACGCGCGTTGCCAGTAACGACTGATGTGCATCGCGCAAGGTTGTATCGGTATAAAGCACATGCTTTTGCTGTTTTATCCAATCAACAAAGCCTTCTGCGCCCAATTCGTCCAGTTTGTTTTTCGTACCTTCGGGGTAATCTGCAAGTTTGTCGTAGGGCGGAATAATCGGTGTTCTAAAATGATGTTTAGGATCAAGATGGCGCGTGTTGCTTGCCTTAATATCAGCGTGACCATTGATAATAATATTGGCTAAATAACTTAATGTTTTGGTACCACGATCAAGCCCCATTGGTACATCAAATAATTCAGGGTGATTTTCTAAAAAAGTAACCTTCACTTTGCCTGCTTTAAATTCAGGATGCTCTAATACGTTTAATAAAAAGCCGATATTAGTTTTTACGCCACGAATACGAAATTCACGTAAGGCACGATGCGCGCGGGTAATTGCATCTTCAAGATTACGCCCAGACGCACTGACTTTAACCAGCATAGAATCATAAAAAGGCGACACCTTTGCGCCCACATAAGCCGCGCCAACATCAAGACGAATACCAAAACCAGCGGCGCTGCGATAAGCAATTATTTTACCAAAATCGGGCTGAAAATCTTGCGTGGGATCTTCGGTGGTAATGCGACACTGCACGGCAAAACCGCGTGTAGAAATATCATCTTGCGATTGAATATCAATCTCTGGGTCGGATAGTTTACAGCCGTTAGCCACGTGAATTTGGCTGCGCACAATGTCGATGCCGGTGACTTCTTCGGTAATGGTATGTTCCACTTGAACCCGTGGGTTTACTTCGATGAAATAAATTTCATCTTCTGTTGACCCGTCTTGTTCTACGACTAAAAACTCGACCGTACCCGCATTGCTGTAATTAACATGACGGGTTATTTTAAGTGCATATTCATATAATTTGTTACGTGTTGATTCGCTCAAGGTCGGGCTTGGTGCAATCTCAATTACTTTCTGAAAACGACGTTGTACCGAACAATCACGTTCATACAAATGCACTAAGTTGCCGTAATTATCACCCAATATTTGTACTTCAATATGTTTAGGAGAATCTAAATACTTTTCAAGAAAAAGCGTGTCATCGCCAAACGCTTTTGCTGCTTCATTACGTGCATCTTTATAAGCGGTTGCCAATTCATCTTCGGCACGCAAAATACGCATACCGCGCCCACCACCGCCGGATGCTGCTTTAATCATCAACGGATAACCAATACGTGCCGCTTCTTTTAACGCAATATCAACGTTATCTAGCGGTACTTGGCTATCTTCAATAACAGGGATTTTTGCATTAATGGCATTTTGTTTCGCTTGCACTTTATCGCCGAGTTGCTCCATAACTTCTGGCGCAGGGCCTATAAAAATAAGCCCTTCTTCTCGACAACGACGCGCAAATTCTACATTTTCAGATAAGAAACCATAGCCGGGATGTATCGCATCCACCTGATTTTCTTTAGCCGTTTTGATGATTTCTTCAATATCCAGATAAGGCATTAACGGATCTTCATCCGCGCCTATTTGATACGCTTCATCTGCTTTATAACGGTGTGGGGAGAATCGATCTTCATAGGTGTAAATAGAGACAGTGCGAATGCATAGTTCTGATGCGGCACGTAGTATTCTTATCGCAATTTCACCACGATTAGCAACGAGTAGTTTTGTTATTTTTTTAGCCATTTAGTA
>CAZMWD010000277.1:0-3342 GCA_964569685.1 uncultured Cocleimonas sp.
CTAAACTCTATTAATTCTTACAAAAAAACTAAGGAAGCTACGAGTGCTAATAAATCTTCGTGACTGGATATGGACAACTATTGTCGATTGGCTAAATGCCATTCCGAAGGAGAATCAAGATATGCAAATGATTAATGATTTCTCACAATTATTACGCGAAATAAAACCCGCCGATGTTGTTTTATTTGAAGGTCGCTCTCGCGTCAGTGAAGTTATAAAAATCATTACTCTATCGCCTTGGACTCACGCAGCTCTTTATATTGGCTGTTTAAATGATATACAAGACCCCGACACTCGTACTGCAATTAACCAACACTACAGTGGTGACCCAGACACCCCATTAGTGATTGAATCATTACTAGGGTATGGCACTATTGCTTCTCCTCTGAGTGATTATTTTGAAGATAATCTGCGTATCTGTCGCCCCTCTGGATTAAGAGCCGATGATCAAATCCAAGTGGTGGAGTTTGCAACAGAACATCTAGGAATGAATTACGATGTGCGTCAACTTCTCGATTTAGCTCGCTTTATGTTTCCCTATGGTATTTTACCGCGACGATGGCGCTCTTCTTTATTCCAACATAACGCAGGAAAACCAACGAATATAATTTGCTCTAGTATGATTGCGCGTTGCTTTCAAAACATTAATTATCCAATCACCCCTATTATCAAAGCGGATAACCATGAACGGATAAAATTTCATAAACGTCAATTCCGCTTATTTGTTCCTAGTGATTTTGATTATTCTCCATCTTTTGAGATACTAAAGTTCCCTACATGGTCTTTAAATAAGAAAGGCGAATATCGGGATTTGCCGTGGCAAGAAGAAACTGAAGAAACAGTAACGGATAATCCTATTAAACAAACTAAAATAAATATATCCTTAATCAATAATAAATTAACTGAAAGGTTTTTTAAAAAACACTCTGGTTAAATAACGAACAAATACCAAAGGAATACAATCATGCTCTGGTTACTTTTACTGCTAATAACCATCGGTATAGCCGGCTATCTACGTTTAAGTTTAAATAATGCAACTTGGTTAGTTGGCGCTTGGGCTATTCTACTGGTAGCAACTAACTCTCTACAAGGATGGCTTTGGTTTTTTTGGCTTCCCGTTGTTGCAATTATTACCTTAATCAATTTACCCTCCATTCGACAAAAACTAGTCAGTAAGCCCGCCATGAAGTTACTGGCAGCTAATCTCCCCACTATTTCTAAAACCGAACAAGAGGCACTGGATGGCGGCAATGTTTGGTGGGATGCAGAGTTGTTTTCAGGAAAGCCAGATTGGAAATATTTACGTGATATTTCTACAACAGCATTAACCAAAGAAGAACAAGATTTTTTAGATGGGCCTGTAGAACAACTCTGTAGCATATTAAATGATTGGCAAATCACGCATGAGTTACAAGATTTACCTGACAAGGTGTGGGACTACATAAAAGAAGAACGCTTCTTTGGCATGATTATCCCTAAAGAATATGGTGGACTTGGCTTTTCTGCCCGCGCCCATTCCCAAGTGGTGATGAAAATATCAGGCCGCAGTATTACCGCTGCCGTCACCATTATGGTACCTAATTCATTAGGCCCTGGTGAATTATTAATTAAATACGGCACGAAAGGACAAAAAGATTATTATTTGCCTCGGCTGGCTATTGGCAAAGATATTCCTTGTTTTGCCTTAACAGGACCAGAAGCCGGAAGCGACGCAAGCTCAATACCCGATACGGGGATTGTATGCCGAGCAACATATAACGGCAACGAAGAGACGCTCGGCATTCGTCTTAACTGGGAAAAACGCTATATAACGCTCTCCCCTGTTGCCACATTATTGGGCTTAGCTTTTCAGCTTTATGATCCTGATCACTTACTTGATGATGTCCTTAGCTACAAAGACATTGCGCGTATTAAAAATAATCATCCTACTAACCACATTGGTATCACCGTTGCCCTGATTCCTACTAATACAGCAGGAATTGACATAGGAAAACGCCATTTACCGCTAAATAATCCATTCCAAAATGGGCCTAACTGGGGGAAAGATGTCTTCATCCCAATGGAATGGCTGATTGGTGGCGTAGAAAATGTGGGCAAAGGCTGGAGTATGCTGGTTGAATGTTTGGGCGAAGGTCGTGGCATATCCTTACCTGCGATGTCTACCGGTGCCGCTAAAATGATGACGCGCTACACCGGTGCTTATGCCTGTGTGCGTAAGCAGTTTGGTGTTTCAATCGGGCAATTTGAAGGCATTGAAGAGCCGCTTGCGAATATGCTAGGTAATACTTACTTAATGGATGCAGCACGTATTTTAACAGTCACGGCACTTGATCAAGGACAACGACCCGCAGTCATCACCGCATTACTTAAATATCAATTAACCGAGCGTATGCGCAAAATAACCAATGATGCAATGGACATTCAAGGCGGTTCGGGGATTTGTCTTGGTCCTTCTAATATTATCGGTCGGGGCTATCAAGCCGTCCCCATTGCTATTACCGTTGAAGGCGCAAATATATTAACGCGCTCCTTAATTGTGTTTGGACAAGGGGCAATACGTTGCCACCCTTATCTTTTAAAAGAAATTAAAGCCACTCAACAAAATAATTTAAAAGCATTGGATGATGCGTTATTTTCCCATATCGGTTTCGTTATCAGTAATCTATCACGCAGTATTTGGTTTGGTCTTACCAACGCTGTTTTTGAAGTGCCAGGAACACCTCTCACACGTCGCTATTACAGGCGACTCAGCCGCTTAAGCGCGGGTTTTGCTTTATTATCTGATTATGCGCTGCTCACACTCGGCGGAAACTTAAAACGACGCGAACGCTTATCAGGGCGCTTTGCTGATATTCTTGCCAATATGTATTTATGCTCAGCAACCCTCAAACATTTTGAAGACCAAGGTGAACCCGAAGCCGATCTACCCTTATTACATTATGCTTGCCAGCAAACCATGCACGACGCTCAACAAGCCATGTTAGCGGTATTTTATAATTTACCTTTTAAGTATATATCTAAAACATTACGCGCACTGATGTTCCCTTTTGGAAAGCCTTATGCGCCACCGTCTGATAAATTAATACACCAAGTTGCCAAATTAGCATTAGAGCCATCTCCAACCCGTGACCGACTCACAGAAGGTGCCTATATAAGTAACAGCCCAACCGATCCTGCTGGGCGTATTGAGCATGCTTTTTTGCTCACCATAGAAGCCAAAGACACAGAGAAGAAACTTAAAAATCTCTATAAACAAAATAAGTTAACTACATTAACGCATAGCGAACGTATTAGTGAAGCAGTAGAAAAAGAATTGATCAGTAAAGCAGAAGGTGAATTACT
>CAZMWD010000278.1:0-3340 GCA_964569685.1 uncultured Cocleimonas sp.
CCCTTAAATAAAAGGAAACCATACTATGTCTAAAAATATCATTTGGTTAGATCAATTGGGGATTGATGATATAGAAAAAGTCGGCGGTAAAAACGCGTCCTTGGGTGAGATGATTCAAAACCTAACAGACTTAGGTGTACAAGTACCGGGTGGCTTCGCAACCACAGCAGATGCTTATCGAGACTTTTTAAAACATCAAGATTTGGGAAAACGAATCAATGCTTTGTTAGATAAACTGGATGTGGATGATTTACCTGAACTGGCGAAAACGGGCGCACAAATTCGCCAATG
Source organism: uncultured Cocleimonas sp. (assembly GCA_964569685.1). Classification (GTDB taxonomy): domain Bacteria; phylum Pseudomonadota; class Gammaproteobacteria; order Thiotrichales; family Thiotrichaceae; genus Cocleimonas. The sequence continues at coordinate 292 of CAZMWD010000278.1, forward strand.
GGTTATGGATATACCACTGCATAAAGAATTAGAGATAGCGGTTGATAAAGCGTATGCAGAATTAGAAAAACAATACGGCAAGGAGGTCAGTTGGGCAGTTCGTTCATCTGCAACAGCGGAAGATTTGCCCGATGCATCGTTTGCTGGGCAACAAGAAACGTTTTTAAATGTGTCGGGTGTGGAAGACATTAAAGTGGCGATTCACAAAGTATTCGCATCACTGTTTACCGATCGTGCAATCTCGTATCGGGTGCATCAAAATTTTGCCCATGAAAATGTTGCGTTGTCGGTGGGCATTCAAAAAATGGTGCGTTCCGATATTGCCTCTAGTGGCGTGATGTTCACCTTGGATACCGAATCGGGTTTTCGAGATGTGATTTTAATTACGGGTAGTTATGGATTAGGTGAAATGGTAGTACAGGGCGCGGTTAACCCTGATGAGTTTTATGTGCATAAGCAAACTTTGCAAGCAGGACATTCGGCGGTATTGCGTCGTACGCTGGGTAGTAAAGCGATTAAAATGGTGCATGTGGACGTTAACAACAGCAAAAATGGAGAGCCTGTAGAAATTGTTGATGTGGATGAATCACAACGTTTGAAATACTGTATTAATGATCAACAAGTAGAAACGTTGGCACGTTATGCGCAATTAATCGAAGATCACTATAAACGCCCGATGGATATTGAATGGGCATTGGATGGTAACGATGGTGAGCTTTATATCGTACAAGCCAGACCTGAAACGGTACAAAGCCAATCGAAAGGATACACCGAGAGATTTGAGCTAAAAGAAAAAGGGAAAATAATAGCCGAAGGTCGATCGGTTGCTTCTCGAATTGGCGCAGGTACAGCCAAAATCATTATGAGCCTAGCGCAAATGGATGATATTAAACCAGGCGATGTATTAGTCACGGATATGACCGACCCCGACTGGGAACCAATCATGAAACGCGCCTCCGCCATCGTCACTAATAGAGGAGGGCGTACCTGCCATGCCGCAATCATCGCCCGTGAATTAGGCGTGCCAGCAGTGGTTGGGTGTGGTGATGCAACTGATACCATCACCACTAATACCCCAGTCACTGTTTCCTGTGCCGAAGGTGATACGGGTTTTATCTATGACGGCAAACTTGATTTTGAATGCATTCGTACCGAAATAGAAACCATGCCCGATCTTGATCTTAAAATCATGATGAATGTGGGCAACCCAGATCGTGCGTTTGATTCATGCCAGCTACCGAATGATGGCATTGGTTTAGCGCGGATGGAATTTATTATTAATAATATGATCGGTATTCATCCGCGTGCTTTATTGGAAGTTGAGAAACAATCGACAGCAATCCAGAAAATCATAAAACAACGCACGCAGGCATACGAAAGCCCACGCGAATTTTTTATACAGAAAATAGTGGAGGGTGTATCTACACTTGCAGCGGCATTCTATGAAAAACCGGTGATCTTGCGTTTATCAGATTTTAAATCTAATGAATACGCCAACTTAATTGCAGGTGAAAATTACGAACCTCATGAAGAAAACCCCATGATAGGTTTTCGCGGTGCAGCACGCTATATTCATGATGACTTTAGAGCCTGTTTTGAGATGGAATGCGAAGCCATCAAACGGGTTAGAAATGACATGGGTCTAAGTAATGTAGAAGTGATGGTTCCTTTTGTGAGAACCTTAAAGGAAGCAAAAGCAGTCACTGAGTTACTGGCAGATAATGGCTTAGCAAGAGGGGAGAATGGCTTACGTTTAATGATGATGTGCGAGCTTCCATCAAACGCTATATTAGCCGAAGACTTCCTTGAATACTTTGATGGATTTTCGATTGGCTCAAATGATATGACCCAATTAACACTAGGGATAGACCGTGATTCTGCACTCGTCGCAGAAGGTTTTGATGAACGTAACCCAGCAGTAAAAGCGATGTTGAAAATGGCAATTGATGCCTGTAATAAACAAGGGAAATACGTGGGAATCTGTGGTCAAGGACCTTCAGATTACCCTGAATTAGCGGAATGGTTAATGCATCAAGGTATTACAAGTGTATCTTTAAACCCCGATACGGTGGTGGATACATGGAAACGACTGGCTAAAAATTAGTTTTGTTAAACGGATTTCGAATCTCAAGTTTACCCATTCGTCTGCCGTCTTGCATATCTTCACTTAATAATATTTTGCAATTTGATTCTAATGCGGCTTCTACAATTAAGGCATCCCAAAAAGAAAAGGACTCATCGCGATGCCTCTCAATGGCTTTTAGTATCAGTTTTGGTTTTATTTGAATTAAAGGGTAGGCACTAAACAGTTGGACTGTTTTACTTGCATCATCAATTGATAACGGTGTTTTTAGCTTGCGCGTAACAATAACAAAAAACTCTTGAAGCACCTGTGTACTTAAAACAATTTCTCCTATAGCACCTTTTGTATTTAGTAGATTTTGAGCAATAGCTTGTTTTTCTGATTCACTACTATCGAATGCATAAACCAATATATTGGTATCTATAAATACCTTAGCGTTCATATAATTCATCACGCGACCAGCGTTTTCCATTACTTGCTGCGGTCGATTCTTTAGCGATTTTTAATATTTCTTGCGTGACTTGCTGATAGTGTTTATTTGCACCCGTATATTTTTCTAAATACTCACGTAGCAATGCATTGATAGACACCCCATCTTCTAACGCGCGCATACGTGCTTTTTTTAGTACTAATTCATCAATTGTAATGGTTAAGTTCGTCATGTTTATCGTCTCGTGTATTCGTGTAACACGGGTTCAGTGTAGCACATTTCAAAGTGTTTTAGTATTTTGAGTGAGCAATAGATAAACCATTGATCAATTATCATTTGTAAAACTTATGATGATTTGAATATAATGTTCTGAATAATTATAAAAGTAAGAGTATCACAATGAAAAAAACAAGTTACCTGCTTATCGCTGGTCTATTAATTTCTGCCGTGTCAGCCACCAATGCAAAAGAAATAAACTTAAAAAAATTCAAAACTAAAGAATCGCTTTGTAATTATATCGAAAAGCAAAAAGATAA
>CAZMWD010000279.1:0-3329 GCA_964569685.1 uncultured Cocleimonas sp.
TTCAATTCAATTAATCCAAATTTTATTTAAGTAAGCAGTAATTCTCGCGATATACTATGCGTCGAGAATGGAGTAATAATCATGTCAGATATACAAAAAAATCGAATCATAGTGTTTGATACCACTTTGCGTGATGGTGAGCAAAGCCCAGGCGCATCCATGACCTTGGATGAAAAAGTACGCATTGCTAAAATGTTAGAGAAAATGCGTGTCGATGTAATTGAAGCAGGTTTTCCGATAGCAAGCCAAGGTGATTTTGAATCCGTAAAAGCGGTTGCAACAGCGGTTAAAGACAGTACGGTTTGTGGACTTTCAAGAGCATTGAATAAAGATATAGACCGTGTAGGTGAAGCATTAAAGCCAGCTAACGCCGCACGTATTCACACTTTTATTGCAACCTCTCCTATTCACATGAAAGAGAAGCTACGGATGCAACCCGATGATGTGTTAGCGAGTGCTGTCGCGGCGGTTAAACGTGCGCTCAAATATACTGACGATGTTGAGTTTTCCGCAGAAGATGCAGGTCGTTCTGAATTTGATTTTTTATGTAGAGTAGTTGAAGCGACCATTGATGCAGGGGCTAAGACGATCAATATACCCGATACAGTGGGTTATAATATTCCACATCAATTTGGTGACTTGATCAAACGATTAATAGAACGCGTACCTAATTCAGATAAAGCGATATTCTCGGTGCATTGTCATAATGATTTAGGTTTAGCCGTAGGTAATTCATTGGCATCCATATTAAACGGTGCAAGGCAAGTGGAATGCACCATTAATGGTTTGGGAGAGCGTGCGGGTAATGCCGCATTGGAAGAAATAGTGATGGCAATTCGCACCCGCCAAGATGTGTTTCATTGTGATACTAATATTGATACGACGATGATTGTGCCTACCTCTAATTTAGTATCATCTGTCACCGGTTTTCCGGTACAGCCAAATAAAGCCATTGTCGGTAAAAATGCATTCGCGCATGAATCCGGTATTCATCAAGACGGTGTACTTAAATCACGCGAGACTTACGAGATCATGCGTGCGCAAGATGTAGGTTGGTCGGATAATAAAATAGTCTTGGGTAAACATTCTGGGCGTAATGCATTTAAAACGCGTTTAGAAGAAATCGGTATCACCTTGGAAAGCGATGAGGCGTTAAATGCTGCTTTCTCACGTTTTAAAGATGTGGCTGATCGTAAACATGAAATTTTTGATGAGGATTTGCAATCCATCGCCAATGAATCTCAGGCAGCATTGGAAGATGCGCGTTATGAATTAGTTTCATCTTGGGTCTGTTCTGAAACGGGTGAAACCCCGAATGCAAAAGTCACTTTAAAAATAGACGGTAAAGAAGTCACGGCTGAAGCGAGTGGTGGCGGTTCTGTGGATGCGGTTTATTCTGCCATTAAAACTATTATTCCCGATCACGGTACTTTAGAATTGTATGCGGTTAATAGCATTACCAGCGGAACAGACGCACAGGGCGAAGTCAGTGTACGTCTTGAAAAAGCAGGGCGACAGGTTTACGGAAATGGTGCAGATACCGATATTGTAATTGCTTCTGCCAATGCGTATCTTGATGCATTGAATAAATTGGCTACAGCAAATAACCGCGAGCATCCGCAACATGGGGGTGTTTAGTTTAAAGGTTTAGAAACTTTTAATTAATAATCGAATGACTAATCCACGCCAACTCAACTATTTAAATGCAATGGGCATACCCGTTTGGGTATCGCGAGAGTATGTGGTTGAATTAGATAATACTGTCGAACGATTAAGCGCAGATGTTACGAAAAATACGGGTGCAGAAGATGAATCACCCTGTGCGGGTTCTGCATCCAGTATTATTAAAACACTGAATGATCATTCAGATGTACCGCTAAAAGATAAAAATCAAACAAAGGTAACAGACAATAAGCTTGAAGAAAATACCTCGAATACGGTTGCAGACTTAAGCGCTATGGACTGGCAAGCATTGCAACAAAAAGTATCCAGTTGTCAGCAGTGTGAATTACATAAAAACCGAACCAATACTGTCTTTGGCAGTGGTCACCAACAAGCAGACTGGATGATTATTGGTGATGCACCTGCATCGCTTGATGATCAACAGGGGCAACCTTTTACAGATCAGGCGGGGCAACTAATGACGAATATGTTGCGTGCAATCGGTTTAAAGCGCAATGAAGTCTATATTACTAATTTATTAAAATGTCGTCCACCTAATAATCGCGATCCAGAAATTCGAGAATCGGCATCATGTAATGCTTATTTACAACAGCAGTTAGTATTGCTTAAACCAAAAATAGTATTGGTTTTTGGACAGGTCGCAGCGCAGAGTTTGTTACAAAGCAAAGAACCTTTAGCGAGATTACGCGGAAAAGTACATCAACTACCCGGTACAAATATTTCACTCGTGGCTACCTATCACCCTGCTTATTTATTAACAAAGACGACGGATAAACGCAAAGCGTGGGATGATTTAAAGCTGGCAAAACAACAGTTTGAAACATAAAAAAGACCCTCAACTGAGGGTCTTTTTTTTTTAATTAAAATAGCAACTACTAAGGTGTAGTTTCAGTAACTTTAGTTGAAATATTATGCACTGTGCCAGCATCGTCTGTGACTGATATATTTTCAATAAACGTGCCATTACAACCTTGGTAAATATTTTGACTAAAGGCTACTTTATCAGGACAGTCTGTTGTTAATCCCAAAGTAGCTTGATTATCAGGTCGGGTATTGTCGTAGCCCCATTTGTATAATAAAGCATTAATAGATTCTGGTGTTGATATTGTTATTCCATTGTCACCAAGAGGCTTAGTCGCATAGGTATCTGTACAGGATGATACGACCACTTCCGTATCTGTTTTATAGGTGCCGGAGAAAGTAACAGTGCCTGCTGCATAATCAAAAGTAGCGGTACCTTTTGCGCTACCCTCCGTACAGGTCATATCAACATCAATCTTTCTGGCAACTGCAGTAATATTCAATGAGGGTGTTGCTTGATCAAGCTCATAAGTCCCACGAGTACCTGTATCAGACCAGCAGATGGCTCTATTGATTTTTCCGATACTACCTCTTTCATCTTTGAAGGTTGTGCCCTCAAATTCTGTAGAGTTTTCACAGGTGAAAGGAACTGAAACTGTTCCGACACGACCATCAGTACCACCATCGTCAGTAGTACCACCACCATCAGTAGTACCACCATCAGTAGTACCACCACCGTCAGTAGTACCACCAACAGAAGTACAACCACCGACAGTAGTACATCCTCCGTCTGTACTTAATACAACATCTGTAGTAAAAAGAAGAGGCGTGCTTCATACGCAGCG
>CAZMWD010000280.1:0-3315 GCA_964569685.1 uncultured Cocleimonas sp.
CAAGTCTGGTTCTGTTTGATATCGTTGTCCATTCGCCCACGACTCTGGAAACCAAGGCAAATCATAAACATAACTACGTTCCTTTATTTTAGGCTTACTACTGCTATATCTTTGTGCGTCTCCGGTATCTTCAACCGAGATACGAATCTCTGAGCTACTATTATCATTGGCAGCAGCCTGAAACCTTATATGAGCAGACTTTATAATAGAGCCCTGTCTAATTCTTGTGCTTGCATTGGCATCTAAGTTAAAACGCACGGCAACATCTTGAGTATCATCAAAGGCTAGGGTGTATCCATCATTGACTTGATCATCAGACGTTGTTAACCATTGCTCTGCATCGAAGAATTCTTGATAACTAGAATCATTGCCATGACTTATTTCGCCCGATCTACTGACAAACGTCTGCAAACTTCCGCCATTCACATTGTATTCCACATATAAAGACGGTCGTTTACTAGCATTGCTTTTATCAGCTGAATCTACCTCTCGCTCTCCAGAAGTCGTAATGAACTTAAAAGCGATACGATTCATAAAGTGCCCCCAATTAGCCCAACCCCAATTAGTCCCCTGTTGGTCAATGACTTGCTGTATTAAACTGGATATATCAGGCGTTTTATAATAGTTATTATTAGACCAATTATTAGTAATTGACCAAGGTACTGAGCCAAGATAAGGGCGACTCAATATCTTAGTACTATAAGAATAATTATTTGCCCAGTCTGTATTCTCAATTGAAATATTAATATTGGTATTTTGTGAATGGCTCCCATCAGAACGGAAAGTAATGTCTGCGTAGGTAATCGTTGCATTGCTTGGAATTCCATTTAAACCAAAAAACTGCAAACCAACCGCAATTTCCGGAACAAAATCTAAATCATTACTATTGTGCCACTGGTTACCCGCTGTAGTTGTTACCGTATCATTTTGTATTGCATCATCCCTATAATTACCCACCCCTTTTACAATGGGTGTTAAGTTGCCTTCATTTGATATTGTCGTCGATGTGCCATCATTAATAACAGTCGTCGTTACGGATACTATTTTCTCTTTCATACTGCCTGAGACATCTAATAAAAATAATAGATTATTGGCCACATTGACCGAATAAAAGACCTCCGTATCATCCGCATGTACCGATGTTGATACAGCAATAACAGAGACTAGCAAAAAAGTCTTAATACTCGTTAATGTACTATTTAATTTACGTTGTAATATTTTCATTATATTTTTCCACAATCAGGAATTATTTTTATTAATTATTGGATGTGCATCACATCCATCTTCACAATCTTCTTTTAGTCTCACTAATTTACATTGAGTAAACTATATTTTGCTGTCGCAGGCACTTCTTTACCCGCACCTCGACTACGCTCTTCTTTAGAAAGACCCAGTGCGGTTGTTGCAATAATCTTAAAATCAAACAATTTACAAGGCGTACCGACGCTAACAGCCTTGCCACCAATGCCTTCACAGCCGTATAGTCTACCCATATCGGTTATGTATTCATCTGCTAAAGGGCTGAGCCTTTCAACATCCGGCGTGGTATAAACCATGCGCCCATCGGTCTCAACAAATAGCGTGTTATCCAATAAAGGAGGCAGTAGCTTTACAGGTGTTGCTAAATTAATGAGCTTGGTATCTGCCACTTGTTTTAACATTAATTTTTGCTGATCATTTCCAGCGATAATAATGTTGATTGATGACATTTTAACCGCCGATATGCCAATAATTGTCATCACCAATAACATCATCAGTGCTGTAATTAAGGTCGATCCTTGTTGTTTGTTGTTTTGTATTAAAACAGAGCTCATTAGGTCGCCTCTTTGCTTGTTCTTGTTATCGTCTGTAACTCACGGTTATTTCGGTTCGGCAAATTAATGGTGGTCGAAAAGATACGGTACAGTTTTCTATCAGAATCAAGGGTTATTGTTTCATCTAATAGCTGATAACTATGCGCACTTGCTTTATCCAACACTGCTCTATCAGAAGCGACTAAAATGGCAATTTGAACACTGGTGACACTTTCCCATTCCGATTTTGTGGTATCCACATCATCTGCTTTTTTAAAAATAGTGATCTTGTTTCCAGCGCCATTGTTACGTGTTACGCCATAACGGATTTGCATATTTTCAATATTATCTGCCAGCACAATAGAACCTGTGGGGCTTCTAGAACCATAACATTCAAGTGTTTTATCCGCTTTATTTACAAATAAACCATTATAAATTCTTGAATCCCAAGTATTATTCATGCCTACATCTGGATCAGTACTACAGGCCGTTTGTCGCGCGCGAGTTACTACCGCATTGGTATCAAAATAAGCCTGTTGCGGACCACCACAATCAAAAAACACCGGCCCGCTATTAGGGTTATCTGCTCGATAGATCACCGTTATTCTGTCACTTTCATTATTAGCTACATTGCCATCTTTGGTATAACCAGAAAATGTTGATGGTGGCGTAATTAAGTTAGTATTGGTAACTAACGTATTCGCATCACGACAATTTGGGTTTAAAATACTGCCATCACGTTGAAATGCGAGCTCTAATGGAATTTGGTCAACCGAACGATAACCTGCATGTTCGATTGCTCCTCTTAAACTATTCAGTGTTAAACGTGCACTTTCTTCAATATCACTGACCGCATTTCTTACTTTATTGGTACTTTGGCTATTTAAAAACATAGACATAAGCCCGCCAATAAGAAATAAGCCAATGACCATCGCAATCATCATTTCGATGAGCGATAAACCTTGGTTATTTTTGTGCATGCTTTGCATTGAATGTGTGTTTTTGTTTTTCATTTTTTATTATGTGTTTTTTATTATGGATAATAGTTTTGGTGCAATCTTTTACGGGATAATATCTAACTCTACAGTACGTTCTTTGTACTCTTTTCCGTCTGATCTATCTTCGTTATGCGCTTTCGTTTTATGCCATGAAACAACAATTTTATGTGTTTTATTTAAGGTTGCATCGGGATCAGTAAGTACGCTAGCGGCGCAATCATTACTTATACAAGTGACTGTTAGTTTTCCATTAGGAAGTGCTTTTTTTACACCACAGGCTATAGCGTGTTTATCAAACTTTGCCAACTCTTCTCCTGAACAAGCCGTTGTACCACATTGCTCTGTAGCAGCCGATGCACAATTTATTGATTGCTGATTCCCTGCGGCATCCGTTGTACTATAGGTGCCCGCTATCACGCCTGCTTGATTTACACGTAACCTTTCTGACAAATCCATAATAAGCAAACTAGCCTGCGTTCTAAAGTGCGCATCATTGGTGCCTTTAAGCGACGCTATTTGCAAAC
>CAZMWD010000281.1:0-3305 GCA_964569685.1 uncultured Cocleimonas sp.
ATCTCAGGTTGGATGCTCTCAATCGTTGCGTAGAGTAACTATGCGCCTCTTAAGAGCATCCAACCTGAGACAAAAATTCTGCGCCAAGTTCCGCATCTTATTAAATCCTCATTCCTAACAATCACTCATAGCCATATATAGGCTATATATAAGTATAAGTATTATCTCCATACTATTTACAGGCAAGGCTTGATAAATATCAAACAGTATATTAGTATATACTTATATTTAGACACATCTAAATACCCCTTTATTATTTAAAACACCGCTAAGGATATTATTATGAAACTACAAACAATTACATTCGCCGCTTTAATCGCACTGTCTGGCACAGCTTCTGCTAACTGGTTCGACGGATTCAATAACGGCAAAGGCAGTGGCAATAGTGCTGGCAACGCAGCTGGAAGCGGTCAAGGCACAGGAAATGCTGCAGGTAACGCAAACGCAACGGGTAACAGTTGGGGCACAGGTAAAGGCGACGCAGACGGCGAAATAGATTTTGCTATTTCATTTAAAGGCAAAGGAAAAACCAATATGAATACTGCTGGCAACCTTTCTGGAAGCGGTCAAGGCGCTGGTAACACCGCAGGCAATGCTACTGGTAACGCAAATACAGCAGGTAATGTTGCTGCCAACGGAACAGGCGCTAACAACACCGGTGGTTCTGGTAATTTTGCAGGAAACAACGCTGCTACAAACAACTATGCACCCATGGGTTATAACCCAGCAATGGCTTCTGCTGGAGCTGCACAGGCACAACAGCCTAACTACGCACAGTTAAAAGTAATGTGGGAAGCACAGCGCAAACAAGCAGATGAAATGCTTAAGCGTATTGATGCAGCTCAAAAAGCAGCTAAACGTTAATACTCTGCTTTAAAACTAATGCTTTAAGGTAAGACTTAACTCTAAAAATACCCGCTACTGAGTGGGTATTTTTTTGCCTGTACATTATTCTCCAACCTAAATCATTATTAAAAATACCGTTCTTCGGTTTAATCTTGACAAGAGCATCAATAACCCTATGCAATATTCATACCATCAATCAGAAATTCGTTAAATAACTATCCCTGAACATGCTACAATCAAGTCATACAAACACTATCAATAAAACTACAAAAATAAATGATTAAACAAGGATTAAATATAAAGCTCGGTCAGAGCATGTCCATGACGCCTCAATTACAACAGGCGATTCGTTTATTGCAACTATCCTCCGTAGAATTACAACAAGAAATTCAAGAAGTATTAGAAACCAACCCTTTACTAGAAAGAGTTGAAGAATATTCTAATGATGCTAATGACGTTAATGACAATGCTGAAAATAATACTGACCAAAAAGACAGTAACAGCAACGAATCAATCACAGATACCATTCCAGAAGATATGAATATTGATGCTGACTGGGATGATATTTACGACCCTGCCTGGAAAGTCACTAACAATAGCGATAAAAGCACCTCCGATTTTATTGAAACCATGCACAGCGAAACGCAAGGTCTGCATGAACATCTTGATTGGCAAGTGCAGATGAGCAATCTCAGTGTGCAGGATAAAGCCATCGCAGGTTTAATTATTGATTATATAGATGATGATGGTTTTTTAACCGAATCACTGGATGTCATCTTTGAAACATTATCAAAAAGCCTACTTATAGAACTTGATGAAGTGGAAGCGATACTAAATTATATTCAACACCTCGGCCCTTCAGGAGTTGCCGCAAGAAACCTTGGAGAATGCCTGCTACTACAGCTTCAACAGCAATATAAAGACCATCCTCTTTACAAAAAAACCACCCGCTTATTGCAGAAACATCTGGACTTAATTGAAAAAAAAGATTATACAGGTATCAAAAGAACTTTAAAGATTACGACTTCTGGCTTAGAAGACCTGATGCGATTAGTTCGCTCATTAGATCCTAAACCGGGTAGAATTTTTAATACAACAGATACCGATTATATAACACCTGATATTTATGTTAAAAAAGTACCAGAAAATGGTGAGTTTAATAAACAAAAAAAATGGAATGTGTCTCTCAATGCAGAAACGCAACCCACACTACAAATTAATGATTATTATGCAAATATGCTAGCAAGTACGCCCTCTACAAAAACAGCCACAAAAACAGATACAACAACTTCTGCTGCATCTGCGCTGACTTCAAATGTTGTGGCTGTCGCAAACAAAGAAACATCTGCTTACATCAAAGACAATCTCCAGCAAGCACGCTGGTTTATAAAAAGCCTTGAAAACCGAAACAGCACCATTGTGAATGTTGCCCAAGCCATTATTGAGCGTCAATCAGCCTTTTTTCAATACGGTGATGAAGCCATGAAACCCATGGTACTTAAAGACCTTGCCGATCAACTCGGTTTGCATGAATCCACTATTTCCCGTGTCACCACCCGTAAATACATGCACACACCGCGTGGTGTATACGAATTCAAATATTTCTTCTCCAGTCACGTTGGCACAGAAACCGGAGGCGAATGTTCCGCCACCGCTATTCGTGCCATGATTAAAAACCTGATTGCAGAAGAACACCCAGATAAACCTCTGAGTGATAACAAATTGACTAACCTGCTCAAAGAGCGGGGGATCAACGTAGCGCGACGTACTGTTGCGAAATATCGTGAAGCACTGGCGATACCCTCTTCTCATGATAGAAAGGTATTTGCATGAAAAATGGATGAGTAAACAATAATTTAAACAACATGGCTTGCCTTTTTGTCCCAGCTTGAATGCTCTCAATCGTTGCGTAGAATAACTATGCGCCTCTTGAGATAATCCAATCTGGAACAAAAATTCTACGCCAAGTTGCTCAACTTATCATTCACCCATCCCTAAGAGAATTAAAGGTGCATCACACACGAGTTGAAGAGGGCTTTCTGATACTCGTTTAACCCAAGAAAAGGAGTGAACAATATGCAATTAGATATTACTGGTCATCATGTAGACGTAACACCATTACTTAACGATTATATTAAAGATAAGGTAACGCGTCTAAAACGACATTTCGACCAAGTGCTCAATATCCATATCATTCTAGAAGTACAAAAACACAGTAATAAAGCCGAGGCATCCTTAAATGTCAGTGGTAACCATATTTTTGCAGATGCAACGGGGCATGACATGTATGCGGCGATTGACTTATTAGCCGACAAACTGGATCGACAAATCCTCAAACATAAAGAAAAATTACGAAGCCATCATCGCAGTGAAGGCAGCCATCGTAATACCTATATTGATCAGGTAGCCTGATCATTAGCGGGGTGACTCTATTACCTAATTAATAGAGAAGCCCCTAG
>CAZMWD010000282.1:0-3303 GCA_964569685.1 uncultured Cocleimonas sp.
ATCAAACATCACTCCGCTAAAACCCTGCGCCTCTCTGACAGGGTAACTCGTATCATATCTATCACTGATCGCCGTTATTGTTTTTGCGTTAAGCAACGGCTTTCCTTGTTGTTGATATTCTTGCAGTAATTTTTGGGCATCTTTAGCTAATTGAACTTCGTCCACAATCGCTGTTTCATAGGATTTAGCGCGAACTCTCACTCGCTATCATCCATTTCTTTAGAAGAAGTGACTGCTTGTTTATCAAATGATTCCACAATCAAATGATACTGGGCAGGTGCTAATGATATTTTCAATACCCACATTTTTCACCGGAAAAAACAATTCTTCGATGATTTTATCACCCATCGCCAAACAGCTATGGAAACTGCTTTACCGTAATAAAACCATTAAAATATAGAAAAGAAGTACTACAATTTTTTCGTATATATCCCATTTTCAATGTGCTAGACAAGTTCTATTTATAACACATTTGTCAGCATAATTTTATGATACTTAATCAAAGAATCCTTCAGGAGATTTTACAAATTAAAGCACAATCAGCTATCGCCCGTACCAGAAAATTACCGCGAAGCATTGGTGAATGATCTGCAGAATGCGTAGAGTTCTCATGTAATGCCAACGCTTATTGTCGCACCTTCTTTTACGGCAATGATCATATCTGGCTCTAATTCAAACGCATGAAGTGAACCGCAGAGGTTTTTCTTCTGTCTCACATCGTGGCATGATTTTCAACTAGCTAACTAAGTCCTTTATTTAAGGATACATATTTCAAACTAAAATCGAGTAATTCCAACATTTTTTCATTACGAATGCGTCGTGATTCTTTGAGGTAAGACACCATCCCAGCACTGAGTGTTCGTTCAGCCTCTTGCATAGAAATTTGAGGGGGACGAGGTAGATTTGCATAGTCTGCCACTTGATTAAAATATTCAGTCATGGTGCTAGGACTACCATCACAAATATTTATAATTTCATTTTTATGCAAGCAAGCCATCGCTGCTTTACAGGCTTGAGCTAAATCATCCGCATGAACCCTGTTTGTATAACCCGTCTCTGATTCTTGTACAACGGGCAATTCTTTCTTTAAACGCGCGAGAGGCAAACGATCTAAAGCATATATTCCTGGCACACGTAAAATCATAAACTCAGCACCGTATTTAGCTGCCCACGTTTGTAGTAATTGTTCTGCACTATAACGTCGCTTCGCGCGATCAGCGGTGGGGTTTACGGGTGTCGTTTCATCAATCCACTCACCGTTACTATCGCCATAAACACCCGTGGTACTAATAAGCACAATACGTCGAGGCAAGTTTTCAACCGTACTAACCCTGTTAAGGAAACTCTCTAAGGTTGGGTCGGTTATACCCTCACTGGGTGGTGGTGCAAAATAAAAAACATCAGACTGTTTAAGTTGATCTAGCGGCAAATCATATTCACCCGCTAAGTCAATTTGTAAACCTTGAATATTATGTTGTTCGCAAGCGTTTAATGATTTGGAACTGCGCACAATACCGTGAACAACAGTATTATCATTCTGCTTTTGTTGATACAAATGAGCGACACGACGACCTATATCGCCACAACCTATAATCCAGATGTTTTTTGGCATGTTAAAATCTTCGCACGTATCAGAGTTGCTCACTTGCATTAGCTCCTAAGTCTTTAACAAGCTCTGAAAATTGTTTATCTAATGGGTCTGCACTCCCTATAACATAGATTTTATCTTGCGTCATAATTCGCCTTTTGAAAAATAATTATATTTAAGATGCTGTTAGTCTCAATGCCAACTCTGTATTAATAGCTTTTCTTCCGTGGTCTTTATTTTATAGGCGTTTTGAATTTTCTGCCCACACTTGTGGACTACTACTTTGAAGCGGTAAAATATGAACAGAGTGTATCGCTTTTTAAAAAAGCAGATTCAACAGCCGTTTTAGTTTTTTTATGCTTAGTTTTAATCTCTACTTCAATACCTAAGTCATTAAATTCTTTTTCTATTGCTGAAAAATAAGGATCTAATGAAAAACCTTCATCAGCCTTTAGTAACGAATCGTAGCAAGCATAAAAAAAGGGCTGCAAACCAAAAGCTTGCAACCCTTTAAGAATATGGCTCCTCGACCTGGACTCGAACCAGGGACCAATAGATTAACAGTCTACTGCTCTACCAACTGAGCTATCGAGGAATGGTAGATAATCTGTTAATAAGCAACAGAGGCGCGAATTTTATAGTTTGTCTGGTTTTTGGTCAACAACTAAATGACGAAAAGGTCATTAATTTATATGGTTCATTGCTTGCTGTATCACCTCTACGCCTGCGCCTTCTTTGTGGGCATTTTCGCTGATGTGTCTGCGCCATGCTTTTGCGCCTGCTTGTCCTGTGAAAAAGCCTAATAAATGACGGCTCATGTGCTTTAAAAATACGCCTTGGGCTAATTGTTTTTCTATATATTCAAGATATTGTTCTAGTACTTCATGTTGGCTCAAATGGCTTGCTTTATTGCCATCATAAAGCTGTTGCTCGACTTCAACCATAATATAAGGATTGTGGTAAACCTCACGCCCAAGCATTACACCATCAACATGATTTAGATGGTGTTTGCATTCATCGACTGTTTTAATCCCACCGTTAATGATAATTTCTAGATGCGGAAATTCCTGCTTCATTTGATACACAAGTTCATAGTTCAGCGGTGGTACATCGCGATTTTGTTTTGGACTTAAACCTTTCAACCATGCTTTTCGTGCATGAATAATAAACGTTTCACAACCTGCCGATGCGACGGTTTGAAGAAAGTTGTGCAGGGTTTCGTATTCTTCCATTTCATCAATGGCTACTCTATTTTTAACCGTTACGGGTATATTAACTGCATTTCTCATTGCATTAACATTCTCTGCAACCAGTTCAGCTTCTGCCATTAAACATGCACCGAACGCGCCATTTTGTACGCGATCACTGGGGCAACCGACGTTGATATTAACTTCGTCGTAGCCGAAGTCTTCTGCCATTTTTGCACAAAGCGCCATTGCTTTTGGGTCGCTACCGCCTAATTGAAGTGCAACAGGGTGCTCTTCTGGGTTGAATTTTAAATAACGCGCTTTATCACCGTGAATTAACGCGCCGGTTGTGACCATTTCGGTGTAGAGCAATGCATTTTTTGACATTAAGCGTAGTAAATAACGCTCATGGCGATCGGTCCAATCGAGCATGGGTGCAACACAAAAACGGCGATTGATATTAAACAAACTTTTTACCCAGAAAAAACGATAGATTATGATATGCTTGCCGACCATTGTATACTTCGC
>CAZMWD010000283.1:0-3291 GCA_964569685.1 uncultured Cocleimonas sp.
CTGAGCATTTTTTTTAAACATTTTTATTCCTATGTATATATCATCCTTAACCCTAAGTCCTCGGATAGGGCTACACATCGGCTCAGTCAAGCATTACATCTTGAAAAGAAAACAAAAGAAGCTCTCCAAATTGCAAACAAATCTGGTAAGTCTATTTGCCACATGCTAACTGAGTACCACCCGAGTGTTAACAGAATTTATCAGGAAGGGGCTCCCAAATAAAATCCTAGCGATGAGACTATAGCTTTTTAAACGCACAAACTCCAGCGAAAACACCTCTGTTTAGAGGACTAGATTAACCTTTGATCGGTTTTATGGGCGGGTAAAAATATTTTATTATTGAACGGGGATAATCCTAATTATTTTACCCCAACGCTCATGCTCTAGCGTTAGCTCTACAGCTTTTGGCAATAAACTTTGTTGTTTTTCCGAACCCCAATTATCCTGCCATGTGTTTGTTTTATCTAGAAAACGCAAAGAAACATCTTCTAGTTTTGACAATAAAGGCATTATCGTCGGCTCAGTACCAGTCGTATGATCGACCAAATTCCAATGTTTTCGGAATAGTTTTTTATCATCAAATTCATATTGAACCCGCTGTAAAGCACTTCTTAATTGGTTCGCAGGATTTGGATTTCCTGTACGCGTAAATTCGACCAAGCCTTCGGCATCAAGACCAGAGGTTAAAGCTGCTGAAAGACTACTGTAATCAACCCGTCTAGGGCGAGAAACTAACTGACGGAAATCACGTTCGATAAACATCATCGCGCGTTGTAATGATTTCAAATCGGTATCGTATTCTTTAGTGGTTTCGCTTCCATCTATCATGCTTGCCAAACCGCTGTACGCCATTACCGACATTAACGAAAAAATGACCATTGAGATCATTAATTCGAGTAGCGTAAAACCCTTCTGAAAGTGATGTTTATGATGGTTGGCTTTCATGGCTTTGCCAAAAATCCGACGATACTAGCACTGATACTTTCGCCCTCATCTGCCTCATCCCAAACAGATATTTCTACACGATTAACATTCTTATCTTCCGTTTTACTGACTTTTTGCTCCCATACCCAATTACGATGCGCCATTTCTTCATCGCCTTTGGTGCTCCCCTGTCTTGGCCATTCACCACTGTTTCTTAAACGCGCGAATTGATTCATCCCCACCCATTCGGCAAAGGTTCTGTCAGATAGCGCGATAGAATTATGGGTAGCATTACCCATGGTTTTTATTGCACCACCAAGGGCTACTGCCACTATAAACAAGGCAATCATTATCTCCAGCAACGTGAAGCCCGCTTGCCGATGTCGTTCGTTTGTGTTGATTAAAGCAACATTTTTCAACGCTGAACTGTTTTTTTTCATTTATCTAAAAACTCTTTTTTAACATCACCCATTGCATTGACTTCTAGTTTGATTTTTTCATCTTTGCCGGGAAACTGTAGCTCATAAACAAAAGGTGTCATTTCACCACTGGACAATATAAATATCTGTGGCTTTACTAACGTTTTTTCTAACACAATGGGAATGCCTTCAAGGTAAAGCTGGGAAAGTAAACCTGCCGGCAATGTACGCGCCCTAAATACATCATCGTCGTAAACCGACCAGGTATTATTATCCAAGGTGAAAAAAGTGTAACCTGTTTCATTAAAGCCCAATGCAAGTTCACGCGATTGCAAAATGGCCTCATCTTGCGACAAACTGAGCAAGGCATGTATACGATTCGCCTCTTCTTTCAATAAGTCGTTAGTATCGCGAGGAAAAGACATCACCGCTGCGCCCGTCATGATGGCGACAATCACGACCACAATCATGATTTCGATCAGGGTAAACCCTGCTACTTTCTTAGAAGACTGGGTAAAGTCAGTTATCTTGCTATTGTATTTATTCACAAGAGGCATATTCAAAATTTCACAAAGAGTAATTAGTTATTCTTCGTCCTGATTGCTCACATCATCATCACTTTTGACATTATCTTTTCCCAAGGAGTAGATTTCTATCTTGCCACCGCCAAGATTCAAATACTTATATTGATTCTTCCAAGGGTCTTTAGGCAACTTATCAAGTCGTTGTTTCCAACCTTTTGCAGCAGGCTCCCCTGATGGTTTCGACACAAGTGCCTCGATACCTTGATCGGTACTAGGGTATTGAAAATTGTCCATTTTATAAAGCTTTAACTGATTCTCAATATTTTTAATATCACCTTTTGCCGTATTAATTTGAGCATCTGCAATATTATCAATCAAATTGGGTACAACCGCCGCCGCCATAATAGCAATAATAACGACCACCACCATAACCTCTAACAGGGTAAAACCTTGCTGATTATTAATACGTTTCCCCAAGTTTTTACGCGTTTTACTACTTAACATTTTATTTAACCTTTATTAAATTGATTCATTTGTCTATTCTGCCACACTTACAACCACATCCCAAATAATTGAACTTACTACAATGACAAAAACCCCCACCATTAAGCTACTCATTGTTATTTTGACACTATCCTTATTACTTTTGTTCCTGCAATTTTTTCAGGATGAATTAGTCTTTAAACGAGACAATATCAACCAAGGACAATGGTGGCGTTTAATTACAGGCAATCTAGTCCACACTAACTATCCACACCTTGCGATGAATTTAGCAGGCTTATGGATAAGTGCTTTTTTATTTGCAGGCTATATTACCCCAAAAAATTACCTAATAAGCCTATTTGTTTTAGTTATTTTTGTGGGCTTGGGTATTTACTTTTTTAGCCCTACTTTAATGTGGTACGCCGGCATTTCTGGCGCACTTTATGGGCTATTTTTAATTGGGGCAGTCTACGCTGTTATTCATAAAGACTATATTACAGGTGCTCCACTTCTCATGCTGATTCCCGCTAAAATAGTTTGGGATTTCATTTACGGTGGTAGCCAATCAAGTGCTGAACTCATTGGCGTACCTGTGGCAACTGATGCACACCTTTACGGTATGATAGGTGCTATTCCATTAGCATTGATTGCTGTTGTTTTAGCGCGTAGATCCTAGTACTAGTACTAATACTAGTAATTCTAATGTTTCTCTCTATTAACCGCTCGATAACCAATATCATCACGATAAAAAACCGCGTTCCATTCTATTTTCTTTACTAACTCGTAGGCTATTTTTTGCGCTTCGCTCACACTATCGCCCAGCCCTACCGCACACAATACACGACCACCGCTGGTGACAACTTCACCTGCATCATTGAGCGCCGTCCCCGCATGAAATATTTTACTGTCTTCATTGCCATTATTTAAACCACTAATTACCG
>CAZMWD010000284.1:0-1850 GCA_964569685.1 uncultured Cocleimonas sp.
GCCTTGCACTGAAAGTGCATAGTTTTGAACTAGCGTATTGGAACAATAAAAAAACAAACAAAACACCCTGCTATGCTTTATAAAAAACCTAATCATTAATTCTACCGCGCATAGATTTTATATTTCCTCGCTGTGTTTTTTTATCCATGCGTTTATTACGCGCATTGCGAGAGGGTTTAGTTGCACGACGTGATTTTTTTACAACGGATACGGTTTTAACAAGCAACTGTAATCGAGCCAAAGCATCTGCCCTGTTTTTCTCTTGGGTGCGATGCTTTTGCGCCTTAATGATTAATACACCCTCTTTTGTGATGCGTTTATCTTTTAGGTTTAACAGGCGTTCTTTATAAAAGTCGGGTAAAGATGATGCCTTAATATCAAAACGTAAGTGAATAGCAGAAGACACTTTATTCACATTCTGCCCGCCAGCACCTTGAGCGCGAATAGCCGTGAGTTCTATTTCATCATCGGAGATTGATACCTTTTGAGAAATGATGAGCATAGTAAGCTATTTTACAGTCTTATCAGACGGAATCAGCTTAGGCGAACTAGGTGTTTCTAATTGCTGATCTAATGATGCGTTTGCCAATAAATTATTACGCTTATCACGCCTCCCTCTATACAAATAACCCCCTAACGCGCCACCAGCAGTTGTCAGTGTGAAAATACCCAGCGTTAAAAACTGTGTAAGTAACATCAAAGCACCCAAACCCATGACACCCGCTAAAGCAGCACCCACTTTAAAATTCGCTTTACCGTGTGCAATCTTTGCTTCTTTTGATATTTGTTGCTGGGTTTTTTTCACTAAACGCGTTTTAGCACGTTCGGCATTTATTTGTATTTTTTCGCGTTCTCGTGCATGTGCCATTTCAAGCTTAGCGACATCTTCTTTGTTTTTTTGTTTATTAATAGAGGCAAACCAAAAGGCTGCAAAAAAACCAATAAGAATAATTGGAATAATTAAACGCAACCACGCTATACCTTGCAAATTGCTGGGTGCTAAAAAAACCAAAGCCACCGTAGCTAGCTGTATCAGTATAATTCCAAGTAAAAATCGTAACATCTTTCAGTGCTCTATAATCTGTTTCAGAATTTGTTCATATTTTGAGTCTGAATTATATATAATAACGTACTCTTGTTAAACCTATCGGTAAAGCTATGCAAGCATCATCAAAACAATCGGATACAACAGCAGAGATCAATGTAGACGCAAACGAAATCAAAAAGTTTGAGGATGTTGCGCATCGTTGGTGGGATACCGACAGCGAATTCAAACCATTACACGATATTAACCCTTTGCGTTTAAATTATATTGATGAACGAGCAGGAGGACTCAAAGGTAAAACAATTATTGACGTTGGTTGTGGTGGCGGAATTTTAGCCGAAAGCATGGCGTTACGTGGCGCAACAACCACGGGGATAGATATGGGTAAAGCCCCCTTGTCGGTTGCTGAATTACATGCGCTGGATACCGGTGTGGATGTGGACTATAAACATATTAGTGTTGAAGAAATGGCTGATAAGTATCCACAACAATACGATATTGTGACCTGCATGGAAATGCTCGAACACGTGCCTGATCCAGAATCCATTATTAAAGCCTGTGCAACTTTAGTGAAACCCAACGGTCATATATTTTTCTCGACTATTAATAGAAATCCAAAATCATTTGCGCTTGCCATTATCGGGGCAGAATATATTTTAAATATGCTGGCAAAAGGCACGCATGAATATGCAAAATTTATACGCCCTTCCGAGTTAGAAACTTGGGCGCGTAACGCCGACTTACAACTTGAAAACATCAAAGGAATGACGTATAACCCCCTGCTACAAAGTTATAAGCTGGGTTC
>CAZMWD010000284.1:1950-3281 GCA_964569685.1 uncultured Cocleimonas sp.
CATTATCATTTAACAAATCAGATTATATTACACTTATGAAACGTCTATTATCACTTATCTGCTTCGCTACTCTGTTATTAACATTAACAGCCTGTAACCCTATTTCTTATGATGTCCATTTCGACAATGTAAAATCTTTCGATGCAGTTAACAAACGCACCGTGGTATCAGCGATTAATTTCAGTGATAGAAGTAAGATAGAACGACTCACTATCGACATTATGGCGCTTGGCCCTAATATTGATATTAATGAAGCAAAATTTGTAGCGCGTGAGGCTGTTCTATTTCCAAAGCATCTTGCAAACGAATACCGTTTAGTGGGGCCTCCTAATTTTCAGAATGTACTGGTAAATGAAGGCAAAAGATCACGAGGCTTGTGTTATCACTGGGCGCAAGATATGGAAGCACATATTGGCAAACGACACTATAATACCTTGACCATGCGACGTGTTGTGGCAAACCAAGGGATGTTTGTTGAACATAATGTATTGACCGTTGCCGCCAAAGGCAAGGGCATAAAAGAGGCTTACATATTAGACGGATGGAGAAACTCAGGAAAGCTCATTTGGATGAAAACAGGTGAAGACCCGGATTATGACTGGGTCGAATACTTTCCACGTATAAAAAATTATAAGCCCAAGCGTTCAAAATACGATAAATAAAGTGATTTGACATAAAAATCACCCAATTTCTTTATTTTAATACACCAATCAACCAATATTAATGACAAATAAAATGAATTATTCAACCGTCTTATTTCGCAGAGTTCTTCGCATAGCGCCACTCATTGCTTCCTTATTGTTGCTATCTGCATGTAGCTCTGTTCAATTTAAAGATGTACACGTTGATAAGAAAGGCAACACCGTTGTTAAAGCGATCAATTCCGGCGACGATCAAAAAATAGTCGAACTATACAACGCTATAATGACGTTAGGCCCCAATATCATCTCCAAAGAAGCACAGTTTGTAGCGCGCGAAGCAGTACTTTTTCCAAAAATACTGTCTAATCGGTACAAACTAGCATCCCCTCCTTTGTACCATAATGTACTGGTTAATTACGGTAAAAGACCCCGTGGATTATGCTACCAATGGACCCATGATATGGGTAAACAAATCAATCGCCCGATGACATCTTTACAGTTTTTTCATGGTGTTGCATTTAGACGTAACTACTGGAAAGAACACAGTACCTTAGTGGTTGCTGCTAAAGGCAAAGGCGTACCGGAGGGTATCGTGCTTGACCCTTGGAGACACTCTGGAACGTTATTTTGGAGTCATGTGAAAGATGATAAGAAATACCCTTGGGTAAAGTTTACTGATTAATTAATTCT
>CAZMWD010000285.1:0-3262 GCA_964569685.1 uncultured Cocleimonas sp.
GGTCGAATGATCTTGATCGTTGCGTAGAATAACTATGCGCCTCACAAGATCATTCGACCTGAAATAAAAATCCTACGTTATAAAAGTTGTCGAACTTATTTCATGCACGCTCCTAAAGAGTGAGAATTTAATAATCTACGAAACTTGATTGCTTTTTGTTCTAGCTGCAAGTTTTGCACCTTATTGGATTTTTAGTCTAACATTGCCATGAGATTTTTGTACGAGAGTGTCGTGCAAAGTCTTACCACAAAACATATTTGAAAAATTTAAAGTAGGAATAGTTTAATGCAACTTAATCCAACAGAAATTAGTGATCTAATAAAGAAGCGTATTGAAGGCTTTGATACGGATGCTGAGGCGCGTACAGAAGGTACAATTGTATCTATCATGGACGGTATCGTGCGTATCCATGGTTTATCTGATGTTATGTCAGGTGAAATGATCGAGTTCTCGAATGGTACTTATGGTCTGGCTTTGAACTTGGAGCGCGACTCCGTCGGAGCGGTTGTTCTAGGTGACTACAAAGGTATTACAGAAGGTGATTCTGCTAAATGTACCGGTCGTATTCTAGATGTGCCGGTAGGCCCAGAGCTAATGGGTCGTGTGGTTGATTCTTTGGGTGCGCCCATTGATGGAAAAGGCCCCGTTAATACAACAGCGATGAATCCTATTGAGCGTCAGGCGCCGGGCGTAATCGAGCGCAAATCAGTTGACGAGCCAATGGAAACGGGCATAAAAGCACTGGATTCAATGGTGCCTGTGGGGCGTGGTCAGCGCGAATTGATTATCGGCGATCGTCAAACCGGTAAAACAGCGGTTGCGATTGATGCCATTATCAACCAGAAAGGCAAAGACGTTAAATGTATTTATGTTGCGGTGGGTCAAAAGGCTTCATCAGTAGCAGGCGTTGTGCGTAAACTTGAAGAATTTGGCGCGATGGATTACACCATCGTTGTTGCGGCTAACGCATCCGACCCTGCTTCGATGCAATACCTTGCGCCTTATGCGGGTTGTGCAATGGGTGAATACTTCCGTGATCACGGTGAAGATGCTCTCATTATTTATGATGATTTAACCAAGCAGGCTTGGGCCTATCGCCAAGTATCCTTATTGCTACGTCGTCCTCCGGGTCGTGAAGCCTATCCGGGTGATATTTTCTTCTTGCACTCTCGTTTGTTAGAACGTTCTTCCCGTGTAAATGCGGAGTATGTTGAGAAGTACACCAACGGTAAGGTGAAAGGTAAAACAGGTTCTTTAACGGCTTACCCCATTATCGAGACACAAGAAGGTGATGTGTCTGCATTCGTACCGACTAACGTAATTTCTATTACAGATGGTCAGATATTCTTGGATACAGATTTATTTAACTCCGGTAATCGCCCTGCGATTGATGCGGGTCTTTCTGTATCACGAGTGGGTGGTGCGGCACAGACTAAGATCATCAAAAAGTTGGGTGGTGGTATTCGTCTTGATTTGGCCCAGTATCGTGAATTAGCTGCGTTTTCTCAGTTTGCATCTGATCTTGATGAAGGGACTAGAAAGCAACTTGAGCGTGGTGCGCGTGTAACTGCATTGATGACACAAAAACAATACTCGCCATTGAAAACAGGCGAGCTTGCATTTACGCTGTTTGCGGCAAACGAAGGTTTCCTTGATGATGTCGAAGTGGGTAAAGTGAATGACTTTGAAGCGGCGATGCTGTCTTATATGCGCTCAGAGAAAACAGAATTTCTTGATGCTTTAAATAAATCAGGTGATTACAGCGATGATATTGCTGCCGAGATGAAATCTGCGCTTGAAGATTTTAAATCGAAAGGTGCTTGGTAGTGTACGATAAAGGAAAATAGCAATGGCAGGTCTTAAAGAAATACGTTCGCAAATTGGTAGTATTCAAAATACCAAGAAGATTACCAAAGCAATGGAAATGGTTGCGGCATCTAAGATGCGTCGTGCCAGAGAACGTATGGATGCTTCACGCCCGTATGCTGAAAAAATGCGTCAAGTGGTGAGTCATATGGCGTTGGGTAATTTGGAATATCAACACAGTTTTATAAAGGAACGTGAAACTGTCAAGCGCGTCGGTTACATTATTATCTCATCTGACCGTGGTTTGTGTGGCGGTCTGAATACCAACCTTTTCAAAAAAGCGTTTCAAGATATAGCGGGCTGGAAAGAGCAAAATGTAGACGTTGATATTGCGGTGTTTGGTGGTAAAGCGCTCGGTACTTTTAAGCGTTTTGGTGTGGTAGCAGAATCGATAGGCATGGGTGATCGTCCGAGTGTAAAAGATATGCTAGGAACGATCAAAGTAATGCTAGATGCTTACGAAGAAGGTCGAATAGATCGTTTGTTCTTGGTAGAAAATGAGTTTGTAAATAGCATGACGCAATCGCCTCGTGTGACTCAAATGATTCCCATCGTTGCGGCTGAGATGGAAGAGATTAAATACCATTGGGATTATATTTACGAGCCAGAGTCAAAAGAAGTAATTGATATGCTAATGGCGCGCTATATTGAATCATTGGTTTACCAAGGCATCGTTGAAAACATCGCTTGTGAAATGTCGGCTCGAATGGTTGCAATGAAAAGTGCAACAGATAACGCGGGTGATATGATTAACAAGCTTAAGTTGAAATACAACAAGGCTCGTCAAGCAGCAATTACACAAGAAATTTCAGAAATTGTTTCAGGTGCGGCAGCGGTTTCGTAAAGCTGTTTAGTTTAAAACAATTTTGTAAACAAAATTTAATTAAGATTAAGGTAGAGGTACTAACATGAGTACTGGCAGTATTGTTCAAGTTATTGGTCCGGTTGTCGATGTGGAGTTTTCGCGCGATGCTGTGCCAGCAATATATAGTGCACTAACAGTGACAGAGCACAATGGATTAACGTTGGAAGTTCAAGCGCAGCTAGGTGACGGTGTGGTTCGTACCATCGCAATGGGTGAGGCAGAAGGCCTTAAACGTGGCATGGATACAGTGGATACGGGTTCGCCAATTAAAGTGCCTGTGGGTGAGGCGACCTTAGGTCGTATCATGAATGTACTGGGTGAGCCTGTTGATATGGCGGGTGAAGTCAAGGCTGAAAAACATATGCCCATTCATCGTGACCCACCCAGTTATGAGGAGTTAGCTTCTACGCTAGATATTCTTGAAACAGGTATTAAAGTGATTGATTTAGTTATGCCGATTGCAAAAGGTGGCAAGATCGGTTTATTCGGTGGTGCGGGTGTTGGTAAAACCGTAACATTGATGGAGCTAAT
>CAZMWD010000286.1:0-3201 GCA_964569685.1 uncultured Cocleimonas sp.
TGGCAGGTGTTTGATAAACCTGCGGATGTGAAGTTGTTTCAATATTGAGTGTGTTGAAAGAAATAAGCCCACCAGCCCACCAGCACTTCGCGGGAATTAGGTAATACAAATAATAGTTTGTAGTACTTAAGTATAGCGCATAGAATACACGTTATTTATGTCTAATATAATCAAAAACATTACCCTTGGCTTTTGTTGTTTACTCTCGGTTTTTTGTAAATCTACCTTTGCAGCACCTGAATCCACTGATGAAAACCCAGAACTTGGGCGTTTATTGGTCGAAGCTGAGAGTAAAAAAATATACGACGACCCAACCTGGCTACGACTATTGCATTTTCGGGTAACCCCTCGTATCGCAAACCATAGTGATATCATTACTCCCGAATTTTTTAATGCATATGATAAATCGATACATGCTGGTTTAAAACCAAATTTAGCAACTCGCGGTATCACTTCAAAACAGGAATTGATCGCGACTTTAAATGCCTTCTACCAACCTATTCTAAAAGATCAGAATTTACATCCACAATGCCGTTTTCCCGCCCGCTTTTTTTGGCTCAATACAAAACTAAACTTCCAGGATAAGCAATTGCCTAAAATAGTATGCGGGCGTTTAGAAAAATGGGCAAAATTTCAAACCCTGAATTCTATCAGCCTTATTATGGTCAGCGGTTATTTTGGTAATCCAGCCTCTACCTTTGGGCATTTACTGGTTAAACTGAATAATAGTGAATTCAAATCAAGTAGTGGTAATCTGCTTGATCAAAGTATTAATTACGGTGCAAAAGTCCCTCCAAACGAAAAACTACCTGTGTATATCATCAAGGGGATATTTGGTGGTTACGTTGCTGGCTTTTCTGATAATAAATTCTATACACAGGATTTAGTCTATTCAAAACAAGAATACCGGGATATGTGGGAGTACGAATTAAACCTAAATCAACAACAAAACCGTTTATTGGTCTACCACATTTGGGAAATGGTTGGTATGAAATCAACCTATTACTTCCTTAAAGAAAACTGTGGATACCGTATTGCTGAATTATTAGAACTCGTTACAGGGCATTCACTAACTCCCGACAGGCAACCTTGGTATCTCCCTGTTTCTGTGTTTCAAGAGCTGGATGAAGTAGAAAACTCTCGCTATATTAAAAAGATAACATTCTTTCCTTCTAGTCAACGACAATTGCATCACAGTTTTAATCAACTAAGTAATAAAGAAGCCTCTGTCGTCAATAAAATTCTCGCTTACCCTGATAGCTTAAAAAAGCACTTAGTTGATAACTTTACAGTTAAGCAAACGTCTAGAATGCTTGAAGTAATGCTTGATTATTACCGATACAAAATATCCGGTGAAGATATCAGTGAGAAACAAAAAAATATTCTTAAACAGCATAAAAACACGCTGATAGTGGAGCGTTTGAATTTACCCATACAGCAGAGAGAGAAGCCGGAAAAAGTACCGCATATTATCTCTCCCGCAAAAGGCGCAAAGCCTCGTTTATTTCATGTAGGCATCGCACACAATCAGGCGCATGGTGAAGTTTACGAGCTGGGACTAACAGCTATTCATTATGACTTACTAAGCAATAGTAAAGGTTCACTAGAAAATTCTGAGTTAACATTGTTCAATTTGATACTTAACTATGATAAGAAACAAGATTTTTCAGTACAAAAGTTTGATCTCATCAGCATAAAGAAACTAGGGTTGAATAGTACAAAACTATTTGGTGAAAGTAATCTTTCATGGCGTATAAGGACAGGGTTTGAGCGCAATGACTTGAGTTGTAAAAATTGTACAAACTTCTTTATTGAGGGTGGCATAGGACATGCCTACAAACTGAGGGGTAATCTAATCAGCTACGGCATGCTTGATGGTAGATACAGTGCAGAGAAAAATACATTTGAAGTAGCGCCAAATATTGGTTTGATATTCTCGAACAACAAGAAGCTTAAGTCTGTTTTGGAAGCAGGAACTAGAATTGATGTGGAGTCAGGTCAAAAAAATGAGTTGTTAAAACTTGAAACACGTTACTCCTTATCAAAAAATAATACGTTAAGGTTATCTTTTGAAAAAAATCGGGGCGAGGAATTTAAAGCTTCTTTTTATCACAATTGGTAGTCAGCTAAAATAAATACGCCTCATCTAGAGATGAGGCGTATTATTGATTAATCAAGCTATTTGGTACTATTTCAACAAACTAAACACCACACGAAGCGGTGGTTTTGCTAGTATTCATTATATTGTAAAGTGTTTCAGACTTATTAAACTGCGAAGATTCAGCAAAACCTTTTACAGAAGCTACTGCTCCAAAATCTGTTCTTAACGAATCAACAACACCCTTGCGCGCAGATGCATCACAATTCATAATATCCATTAAAGCACTTAAATGTTGACCTTTGCCTTTAGCAATATCTTGCTCTAGTGTTGTGTATGATTCATGGATAAATGCTGCTGCTGCAACTTTACTGCCTTCACAACTTTCGGGAGAAGATGCATTAGAAAGAATAGCTGTAGTTCCCAAGTCCCAAGTTACATTTGAAATCGCAGCCATTGTGGTGTGATTTTTAAATATAGCTCCACCAAGACCACACTCTGTGTAAATATCACCAAATTCACGAGCTTGTGTGCTACCCATTACAGTTAAAGCAGTAAGAGAGGCAGCAATAACAACCAAAGTTTTCTTAGAAATTTTCATAGATAATCCTTTAAGTAATTTAGATAATTGATTCTTGATAGCGTTTTTTCATGCGAGAGGATGTTAGGTTATTGACCTGTCCAGATAATTACCCTATTTCTTTCTTTTAATTAATGAAAAGAATACTAGCCCAAGAATACGCAAGTTTACGGATGTATTTCCAAGAGGTCAATATTGTTTATGGTTTTATATAATTAAAACTAATTATTTGTAACAGGAATAAAAGAACGAATATTATTCGGAGATCAAAGCCGCGTTCTAAATAGCGTGGTTTTTACTTTTGAAGGAGTGATCTATTTTGTGCGTCTCAAGAGGAGCGTACACACATCACTAATACATACTAGGTCTAAGCTTTTGCATAATTGAGTTATCCATTCAGGAAAGAATTATAAGAGTTTAGTTTAGCGAATGTTCAGCGCACGCACGCTCACTAATACACGCTAAGTCCTAGTATCGCCTTGCAGGCGAGCTAGGTCTAAGCTTTTGTGTAATTTAGTGAGCT
>CAZMWD010000287.1:0-3189 GCA_964569685.1 uncultured Cocleimonas sp.
AATCATCATGTTCAAAACAAACGAATACTTCGACGGCAAGGTTAAATCCATCGCATTTCAAACCGCTACACTACCCGCAACCGTTGGTGTTATGGCAAAGGGAGATTATGTATTTAACACTGGCGATAAAGAAAAAATGACAATAATCAGTGGCGCATTAACGATTAAATTATCAAAAAATGATGAAGCCATTACCTATACAGCAGGCGAATCGTTTGACGTAGATGCCAATAGTGCGTTTGATGTTAGCGTTGCAGAAAATACTGCCTATTTATGTATTTATGGCTAATTGATTGAAAAGATGGATTTAATCGAAGTTCTACTTTAAAATTAAGTATAAATTAATCAATATATAAAAATATCAACTGGGGAATTTAAGTACTCTAAACGGGTCTTAAATAAAACTTGAGTCTTATCTAGGAGCCTGTCCGAGAACTAAGAATTTACTGCAAATCCCATAAACATCATAATCTGAACTTATTGAAATCGTTAAAGAGCCGTGCTATTCGCCTCTTTCAATAAATCCAGCTTATAATATTTCTGTGATTTTCGTTACGATTCTAGTTCTCGGACAGCCTCCTAGTAAAGGTAAAATTCAATTTAAAAAATATGGGTTCATATTATGGCAAAGCAATACAGGGCTTTTGTTTGCGTTTTTAATTTAATAATAGGGTTACTTATAACCCTTGTACTATCGTCTTCTGTTTACGCTGATGGGAAAAATAGATTACCTGCCAACTTCAATTCACCCTTAGGTATTAACACCAACGAAGCACTTGAAGTCAATTCTAGTCTGCCTTTTGTTGATGTATTCCGTATGGCATTACCGTTTGATGAAGCCCGACCATGGTTTACTAAAGGCAATGTGAAGTTTGATAAAAACGGTTGGCCTAAAGATTTAAACGGCGGTAAGGCGGGAACACGTTTTTTAAGTCACATTCCTGGAAAAGCATTACCCCATGGCACGTACACGGTACGTTATGATGGCGAAGGCATGATCCGTTATGGTGCTAGCGCGAAGCTGATTGAGCGTAAACCCGGTATTGATTTAATCCGTATTGCACCAATGAAAAACGGCAAAATAACCGCGACATTATTTATTGAACATACCAATACACAAAACCATCTGCGTAATATTCGTGTTTTATTACCCGGTGGTATTTGTACCAATAACCCTTTGCGTACCGTTAATAACGAAAGGGGCTGCGCAAAAAGCCAATATCGCTCCTTTGCAGAACATCATAAAGAAATTATCTTTAATCCTGATTACTTAAATTTCATGAAGGATTTTAAAGTGATTCGTTTTATGAATATGGGGGGCGTAACGCGAAACAATATTCGTTACTGGAAAGACCGTGCAAACATGGATGAAGCCACATGGGGAGGCAAAGAAGGGGTTCGCGGTATTCCATTAGAAATCATGGTGAGCTTAGCGAATCGCTTAAAAGTAAACCCTTGGTTTAATATCCCGCACAACGCTGATAATGCCTTTATTATTAACTTTGCGCGCTTTGTAAATAAGAACTTAGACCCTAGCCTAAAAGTCTATCTCGAATACAGTAACGAGACATGGAATAACATCTTCGTTCCACAGGCCGAACACATGAAACAAACCGGTTACAAACTGGGCTTAGATAAAGATAGAAATGTAGCGGGTTCTAAATACTATGCCATGCAGAGTGTGCGCATATTTAAAATATGGGAAAAAGTCTTTGGGGGTAAGCAACGTTTAGTGCGTGTGTTAGGCGTGATGACAACCGATATGAAACTCACCCATACTTTACTCGGTTATAAAAACACCTATAAGAATGTCGATGCAATTGCGGTGGGGCCTTATTTCCATATTGCTCAAGATAAAATGAATCAAATAAAAAGTGTTAATGATGTATTTAGACTATTAAATGCAAAAGATAACCGTTACTCCATAAAAAACACGCTGAAATTTGTTAAACAACAAGGTGAGATTGCCCAAAGTTATGGTGTAGATATGATTGCCTACGAAGGGGGTCAACACTTGGTTGATCATAAAACACACGGTATGAATGAAGGTGCGACCCCCTTTTTATATAAAGCTAATAAAGATCAACGGATGGCGCAAGCTTATTATCAATTACTCAGTGGCTGGAAAGACGTGGGCGGAAAATTATTTGTCGCCTTTTCTGCACCACGACCTTCTACATGGCACGGTAGTTGGGGCGTAAAAGAATATATTTCTCAAAACCCCAAAGAAACACCAAAATATCGTGCGCTATTAGGTTTTGCACATAACAAACCCTGTTGGTGGAAAGGCTGTCAGGCAGGGTTGTTAACCCAACACGTCAAACCCAAGCTGATTCCAGAAAGTTTACACAGCGGTGTTCAACCCAGTATTGCAAAACCCAACTCCATTAAAATATTTAAAAATAACCGTTTAAAACACACGCTTCACAGCGCCAGCACACAAAACATTGACACGTTAATTAAAGGCACAATACGTGATCATAAAGATTTAGGCGGTCGCTGGAGAGCCAGCTGGGATGATGAAAATTTATTACTCTGGGTCAGCGTTGTTGATGATAAACAAGTAAAAGATTCCCAAAAAAGCTGGGCGGATGATTCTGTAGAACTTTACTTCGATACCGATCACAGTCGCAATAATAAATACGATGGTGAGAATGACTTCTCTCTTAATTTTCGAATAGGAGATAAATTACCAACCCTCAGTGGAGCATCAAAAAAGATTGATGTCAGCCAGATGAAACATCAAATTCATAAATATGTATGGGGTTACCAATTTTCTGCCACACTCCCATGGAAATCCTTGGGCATCAATCCAAAACACCAACAAAAAATAGGCTTCGATATTCAAATAAATGATGATGATACAGGTGGTTCACGTGATGCAAAAATTGCGTGGAATGCAAAGTCCGATAGTGCATGGAAAAACCCACAGGTATTTGGTGAATTAGTACTATTAGATACTTCCATTGGTGAAACGATTAATGATAATCAAAACAGAAATCGTAATATAGATCCTGCCAATGATATTGCTCAACAGTTACCTAAAGAAGAAAACAGTAAGAGGTAGACTTCCCACTTAGGCCGAACCTATGACTTCAATATCTTACACTCTGTATCCGTATTGAAGTCACGGATTCAGATAAATAGCAAAATGAGACCTCAGCCCTAATCTCCAGATAGAAAACACAA
>CAZMWD010000288.1:0-3152 GCA_964569685.1 uncultured Cocleimonas sp.
AAAAGGGCGTACTGATTCGCTACTTTGATTCACCACGAATTGATGGCTATATACGGATTACAATTGGAACGAATGAAGAAATGGCTGTTTTTTTAGAAAAACTAAAAGCGCTTCTATAAGCTCATTTACTAAAAATAAAATAAAGCTAATTTGCCTTTTGCCCCAGCAATTCATCTCTTGCCGGTGGCATTTGTAAGAAGTAACCATTTTTAGTCATATTACGAATCACTTCTTGTGCTTCTGCACGTACCAGTTTTCGATCATGTGTTAAATCAAATTCAAACGTAAAGGTAGCCTCACCAATTAAAGTCAGCAATGATTCTGGCACTTTAGAAAAGTCATCTTTTTCAACTAAATACAGAAACATACCTTTCTGTCGCTCACTGCGGTAAACAAAACAATTCATTAAGAAAAATGCCTTAGAAAGAATAGAGAATTTGATTATATCTCGTTAAAGTGGCTTTTTAACCATTAAACTCAGCTTTTTGATATTGCTAACAGGTAACTCCATATTCACTAAGCCACCTGTTATCTGTAGATTTACAGACGATGCACTTACGTTAATGATTCGACCTTCAAATAACGTAAGGTTTTTATCCATCACTCTGACCACCCGTCCTTTTAAATTAGCAATATCATTCACAGGAACAGTATCAAAACCCATTTTGTATAGTGCTTTCGTTGGTAAGCTCTCAAAGTTACTTTCATCAACAATCACATTTGTTTTTATTGAAGGTGTAACTTGAGTTATTGCCTGAGAATTTGGAATTGATAAAGGCGTGCTTGTTATTGCAGGCACTGCTTGAATCTCACTCACTTGTCTTTGCTGATTTTTACCCATCAATAAATTAAGATATTTATATGCGCCTTTTTCAGCTCCCATGGTCCAAGCACCAACGGCAAGTAATAACCCGAGAAAACCAACAATCAAGAAACGTCCATTTTTATACCACAGTGAAGGTACGACAATGATATTAAGCACGGGAAACATTGCAATTAAACCCGTTACAGGGTGGTGCTTGAAACCTGAAATCACAAACCGTAGATAAGCGATAACAAATAACAAAATACCAATGATAGCGGCAATGGTGATTGCAAGTTCCATAAACTGAGAATGCCTTTTTGAATAATAACAACGATTGTAACACCTCTTATCTGACTACTATATGAACAATTTTTTGTTCTGATACAATCATTATAAATATGAATAATAAAAATTAAAAAAATGAATCTCGCTCTTGTTTACAGTCGCACCAATGATGGTATTGATGCGCCTCAAGTCTCAGTTGAAGTCCATCTTGGCAATGGTTTGCCGGGTTTTTCTATTGTTGGCTTACCCGAAATGGCGGTAAGGGAAAGTAAAGATCGGGTACGCGCTGCTATTATTAATTCTGGTTTTGAATTTCCTGCCAAACGCATCACTGTCAACCTTGCTCCGGCGGATATTCCTAAAGATGGTGGGCGGTTTGATTTACCCATTGCGCTGGGTATTTTGGCTGCTTCGGCACAAATTTCAGAACAATCACTGGCGGATTATGAATTTATTGGTGAGCTTTCTTTAAGTGGAAAAATTCGTCCGGTAAAAGGTGTTTTACCCACCGCTGTTGCCGTCTACAAAGCAGGTCGCGCACTATTTTTAAGTAACGATAATGCTGATGAAGCAAAGTTAATCAAAAAATTAACGGTATTTTCTGCCCATCATTTATCACAAATTACCGCGCATCTAACCGAAACAGAAACCTTACTCAGCCATCATTCAACATTAAGCACATCACAAAAAAACTATGCCGTTGATCTTGCTGATGTAAAAGGTCAATTCCAAGCCAAACGTGCTTTAGAAGTGGCAGCAGCCGGAAATCATAATTTAATTATGGCAGGTCCACCGGGTACGGGTAAAACAATGCTCGCAAGCAGGCTATCATCTATACTGCCTCCAATGACAGATGAAGAAGCACTGGAATCTGCGACAATAGCATCAATCAGTGACCAAGGTTTTGACCCGATAAATTGGGGTGTAAGACCTTATCGAGAACCTCATCACACATCTTCTGGTGTTGCATTGGTCGGCGGTGGAGCAAAAGTGCGCCCCGGAGAGGTCTCTTTAGCTTCTAATGGTATTTTATTCCTTGATGAAATTACAGAATTTGATAAAAGAGTATTAGAGGTTTTACGCGAGCCTTTAGAAACAGGAAAAATCACCATTTCACGGGCGGCAAGACAAGCATCCTATCCTGCTAAATTTCAGCTAGTGGCTGCCATGAATTTTTGTCCACAGGGGCATTCACACGAAAACTGTACCTGCTCGCTTGAACAACAACGTCGTTATCGATCAAAACTTTCTGCACCCTTTTTAGATCGGATTGATTTACAAATTGAAGTGCCGAGTTTATCACGTGAAGATTTACAAAAACCAGCCACAGGCGAAAGTAGTGAAACGGTGCGAAAAAGAGTCATTGTTGCGCGTAATATTCAACTACAACGACAGCAAAAGCCCAATCGTTTTCTAAGTAATAAAGAAATAGAACAATATTGTAAACTAAGCAAAGCAGATGAAGAATTGCTGGCGCAGGTGATGGATAAATTTAAACTTTCGGCACGGGCTTATCATCGTATTCTTAAAGTGACTCGTACCATTGCTGATTTGGCAGGGAGTGAACAAATACAAACCGTGCATCTTAGCGAGGCGGTTTCTTATCGGTCTATGGATCGTTTGATTGCAAGACAATAATAATGAATACATTCAAAGGAAAATTTATCCAGGTGTACTTACTTCCCCAAGAAAAGAAATGGGTGCGTGTTATAGAATCTCTGTCTGCAATAGGCAGCTTTATTTCAGTCTTAATTGCCCTGTACACTTTATATACTTTTACTGAGCCCAAAAAACCATTTTCAAATTTACTTATTTTAGTATCATGGGGATATTTAATAGCTTCTATTCCATTATTCTTTCTTCTTTTAAAGGAATCCCAGTTAAAAAAATACGAACGAAATATAATTGAATTTTTCATCTTACTTAGTACTATAGGATTAATGCTAGCAGTTTTTCTTTCTTTGACGAATCCAATTAAATAATTACATTATGTTAAGGCATAATTGAATGGCAACCAAACACGAAATCATCGGCGAAGAATGGAAAGAGCGCGCCTCTGAGC
>CAZMWD010000289.1:0-3100 GCA_964569685.1 uncultured Cocleimonas sp.
ATAACAAAAGGTAAGAGGAAACTATTATGTCGTCTTACATTGTCGACCGCAGGCTTAACAGCAAAAATAAAAGCACGGTTAATCGTCAGCGTTTTTTAAAACGCTATCGCAAACAGATTCGTAAAGCCGTTTCTGATGCGGTTAATGACCGTAAACTTGAAGATATGGAAAGTGGGGATAAAATAAGCATCCCTAAAAAGGATTTATCTGAACCTGTTTTCCACCATGGAAAAGGGGGTAATCAAAATATTGTGCACCCGGGAAATAAAGAGTTTGTAACTGGCGATAAATTCAAACGCCCCGAAGGTGGGCAAGGCGGTGCTGGCGAAGGTGATGCGTCCGATTCGGGTGAAGGCGAAGATGAATTTGTATTCCAAATCTCCCAAGCCGAATTTTTAGAATTCATGTTTGAAGACTTGGCGCTGCCCAATATGATCAAAATGCAATTGTCTACGGATGATTCGTTTAGTTATAAACGTGCGGGAATTAGCGAAGTGGGTAGCCCCAACCAGATCAATGTAGTTCGTTCTTTACGCAGTGCGCAGGCAAGGCGTATTGCTCTGGGTGGTAAGAAACGCAAGCTACGCAAGAAGTTACGAGAGGAATTAGCCGCGTTTTTAGAAGCTAACCCAAAGCCTTACAATGATACACAAAAAAAGAAAAAGCTTTTATTAGAAGAAGAGATTGCCAGTCTAACTAGCAAGCTCAATGCGTTACCGTACATTGATGAATTTGATCTTAAATTTAATCTCCGCGTTAAAATTCCACAGCCTTCACCTAAGGCGGTAATGTTTTGTGTGTTAGATGTTTCTGGCTCGATGTCACAAGAAATTAAAGATACTGCCAAACGCTTCTTCTATCTTTTGTATCTATTTTTACAACGCAGTTATGAAAAAATCGAAGTGGTGTTTATTCGCCATCACACCCAAGCCGAAGAAGTCAGCGAAGAGGATTTTTTCTATTCGCGTGAAACGGGCGGTACGGTCGTTTCTAGCGCATTGGATTTAATGAGCGATATTATCAAGGATCGCTACCCGCCCGAGCAATGGAATATATACGGCGCGCAAGCATCCGATGGCGATAATTGGCAAAATGATCAAGTTAAATGTAAGCAAATTATGACGCAATCTATTTTACCGATGGTGCAATATTTTACTTATATCGAAATTGGCGAACAAGAGCCACAAGAGCTGTGGAAACTTTATACGCAATTAAAAACCAGCTTTGATGATCGTTTTGCAATAAGCAAGGTACGCAATAACAGCGAAATTTTTCCTGTATTCCGCGAGCTATTTAAAAAAGAAGGGCAACGAGTATGAGCCTAAAAAACAATAAACCACCTTTTTCAAAACTAGATTTTGAGGGAAAGTCTCAAATGGGACAGCCTCGTAAATCAGTATTCGAAAAAAATTATATTTCAACCAGCTCGGAATGGACGTTTGAAATACTCGAAAAATACGATAAAGAAATCTCCCGAATCGCCAAAGAAAAATTTAAATTAGATACCTATCCTAACCAGATTGAAGTGATTCGCTCCGACCAAATGATGGATGCGTATGCATCGGTCGGCATGCCCATTAATTATAATCACTGGTCATACGGCAAGCATTTTTTAAGCACTGAACAGGATTATCAACGCGGACGTATGGGGCTAGCTTACGAAATCGTCATCAATTCCAGCCCATGTATTGCCTATTTGATGGAAGAAAATACGCTCACCATGCAAGCCTTGGTGATTGCCCATGCCTGTTATGGTCACAACTCTTTTTTCAAAGGGAATTACCTATTCCGTGCTTGGACGGATGCGGAAGCCATTATAGATTACTTGCTATTTGCCAAAAGCTATATTGCCAAATGTGAAGAACGCCACGGTGTAGAAGAAGTCGAAAAAATTCTGGATTCGTGCCATGCATTGATGAACTACGGCGTTGATCGGTACAAACGCCCGACACCCATATCTATTGTGGAAGAACAAAAGCGCCAGAAAGACCGTGATGCGTACATCCAAAAACACATTAATGATTTATGGCGAACCGTTCCGAAAAGCGATAAAGAACAAAGTAAACAGAAAAAATGTTTTCCCGAGGATCCTCAAGAAAACATCTTATATTTTATCGAAAAAAATGCGCCTATGCTCAAAACATGGCAACGTGAAATTGTGCGAATCGTTCGTAAAGTATCCCAATATTTTTACCCACAACGACAAACACAAGTGATGAATGAAGGTTGGGCAACTTTTTGGCATTACACTATTTTGAATGAATTATACGATGAAGGTTTAGTTTCCGAAGGCTTTATCATGGAGTTTTTAGCGTCACACACCAGTGTGGTCGCGCAACCCAGCTTTGACAGCCCCTACTATTCTGGCATCAACCCGTATGCGCTCGGCTTTGCCATGATGCAAGATATTCGCCGAATTTGCGAAGAGCCAACCGAAGAAGATAAAGAATGGTTCCCAAGTTTTGCCGGAAGTGATTGGCTAGAAACATTGCATGATGCAATGCGCAACTATCGCGATGAAAGTTTCATTTTGCAATTTTTATCACCCAAAGTGATGCGTGATTTTAGGCTGTTCCACCTTAACGATGATGATAAACAAGAGTTTATTAAAGTCGAAGCAATTCATAACGAACCAGGCTATAAACAAATCCGCGAACAATTAGCACAGCAATATAATATCAGCAACCGCGAGCCCGATATTCAAGTTTACAATGTGAATGTTTATGGCGATAGAGCATTAACGCTACGTCATTTTATGAATAACCACAGACCATTAGGGCCCGATACGATTGAAGTAGTTAAGCATATTCGACAGTTGTGGGGGTATGATGTGACGTTGGATTCGGTGGATGATGAAGGCGTAACTGTGACTAGTTATTCTTCTTGATAGTGTTTGTTTTTAAGTGGCATATTACTCAATATTTTTTGTATAACGCCGCATTAAGGGATCTCTGATCAAGTCTCATAAAATTATGTAAGTTTCTAAGGCATCATACCCAAGGCGCGCTTCGCAGGAAATGGACGCCAGTGGCATGGTGCAACAACCCTTTACAAGAAGTGCAACAACGAAGATGATGCCTTAGAGGCTTACCCCTCTTAT
>CAZMWD010000290.1:0-3011 GCA_964569685.1 uncultured Cocleimonas sp.
GGTTGCAGAGCCTTCTGGCAGTCTGGCATCGCCTGGTTATAGTGTAAATGTAAAAAGTGGTTTAGAGCACGAAAAGGATATTTATATCCCTGTGTTTACGCGTAAAAATTCATCACGTTGGTCGGGTAATTTGAAAAAATTCCGAATTGCAGATGTGAATGGTAAACGTACCATTCAAAGTCGCACAGGGCATTATGCAGTAGACGAGTTAGGTGGTTTTAATAATGATGAAAATACCGGCGCGATTGATTACTGGTCCACCACAACGGATGATCAACCTGATGGGGCAGATGTAGAAAAAGGGGGTTTAGCTAATTTATTAGTGCCATCAGCTCGAAAATTATTTTCTAATTTAGATTGTGCAAGCACTGCCACCTCTGGGTGTGTATTAAATACAACTAAAAACACGCTAACAGTAAATAACGCCAAAGATCCTGGAGAAATAAAAGATAACCACCTTTTGGTTGATAATGCTTTTTTGAGTTATTTAGGCTTCGCATCTACTGAACAAGAAAAAGCCCGAAAAAGATTAATTAATTTTATCCGTGGTTGGAAAAAAGGACTCAAGGGTGATGATACACGGCACCGTACACATATGGGTGATATGTTACATTCAGAGCCATTAGTGGTGACTTATAAGCAAGGTTCGGCAGATGGTACGGGTAAAGAGCAATATATATTTGCAGCAACCAACGAAGGTTTTTTACACGCATTTAACCCTGCACATGAAGGCGCAAATGCAGGCAAAGAGATGTTTGCCTTTATGCCAAAAGAATTATTAAAAAATATTAAACATCAATTTAAAAATCAAGGTACTGCAGAAGACCATAAATACGGAATCGATGGCGTTTTATCTTTTTGGCATGACGATAAATATGTAACCGAAACAGGTAACGTAAAAGGCGATGTGGATGGTGCGGATAAACTCTATCTCTATTTTGGTTTACGACGTGGTGGCAACTCGTTTTATGCGCTAGACGTGACAGATATAAACAACCCTACTTTACTTTGGCATAAAACCAAAGATTCAGGCATGTTAAGCAATATGGGGCAATCTTGGTCTGCACCGTATCTTGCACGTGTTGGTATGGCAGATGGCACGAGAAAAGAAGTTGTCATCGTTAGTGGAGGCTATGATGAGGATGAAGATAGAGATCTTCTTGGCTCACAAAAAGTAAATATTGCTACTGCTACAGTGACGGCGACCGAAGGTAATGATGTCTTTATGTTTGATGCTAAAACAGGTGATTTAATATGGTCTATCAGAGAAAGTTTGAAAGACACCAGTTCAATTGTTAATAGTATCCCAGGCGGCGTAAGAATAATGGATGTCACCCAAAATGGTGTGCTTGATCGTTTGTACTTTGGTGATACGGGTGGCAATCTCTGGCGTTTGGATTTAAGTGAGAAATTAGGCAGTGTATCATCCACCGATTCAGTTTCTAAGTTGACCAAACTTGCCGTGTTGAGTACAAAAAATAGTTCGGCTGCACGCATGTTCTTTAATGAACCCGATGTGGCTACTATGAAGCCCAATGGTAAAACAATTTATGCGGTATCGATAGGGAGTGGCTTTAGAGCGCATCCACTCGATAGAACGATTGAAGATAAGTTTTTTATTATAAATGATGTATCGCCTTTTTTGCCACTTAAAGATGATTATGAGACGGTGACGATAGATAGTTTGGCTGAAGTGACGATAACAGGGAGTGATAACGCTATATCATTGTCGCGTAGCGGATTTGATGATGATTCAAGAAACAAAGGATGGTTTGTATCCTTTGAGCAGGGCAAGGGCGAAAAGGTGTTAGCACCCTCTGTAGCGTATGATGGTGTCATTACCTTTACCACATTGTTACCAGAAATATTACTAGAAGGTGTGAATTTTGATCCTTGTGAAGCACCTGTAACACAAGGAAGGTTCTATGCATTGAATATGCTGACGGGTAAAGCGGTACTTGATCTTAATGAAAGTTTTGATCCTGATGATACAAGTAGCGACTTTAGCACGGAAAAAGATGCCTTCACTACTATTTCAAAGGGTGAAATTCCGGGTAAACCGCAAATTGTTTTTAATGCTGTAACGCAGCAAGCTACAGAGAATGGAAATGGAGAAGTTACTCGCCAAATGTGTTTGCACCCTGTTGATATTCGTATAGGTAAAAAGCGCTCACAAGCAACAGGCTACGATGCTTGTCGATTAGAGTCTGTGTATTGGAATAACCCAGAAGAGAACTAGACAATGGATATAAAAAATACAAAAAGGATGGGAAAAAGAGTCATTGCTTATAGTGTTATGTGGTTTGTGCCATTTATCTATTTGACTCCTACCCATGCTGAAATTTTCAAATGTACCAACGTTAAAGGCAAGGTCTATTATAATGATAGACCCTGTCCTAAAAAAGATACTGAGAAGGAAATGCGCTCAGAAAAAGACGTTAAAAATGGTTATGCGCCACCGACTTTTGTAAAGGATATTGAGACTAAAAGAAAAGGGGTTACAGTTGGCACTCGAAGTACAAAAGAGACGCTTATTGGTGGAGAAGTTGAGAGCGCAGATGCAAAAAGCAAAAAGGATAAAGCTAAAAAAACAGCCCAAAATGAAAACGATAGTGCGTCGGGTAATGCGTCAGGGTCGGATGTAGGTGGTAGCTCTCAGCAAGGTCAAGGTGGAATAGATGAGCAAAGAACAAAACACCCAACAACAAAAGTTGACTATTCAACAATGAATTATACGGATGATGACGAAAACAAAGGGAAAGCAAGCATACAGTCAAGAACTAAAATCGAAAGAAAAGTGCTAACGGCGAAAGAAAGAAGGCAGTTGTTAAATATTAGAATCCCTCATGATTAATTGAGAGAAATCCTTTTTGCTTGATATTTCCTTGTTTAAGTCTCTAATAACGTATATATTTCCCGCCTGTTTTACAGGCGCGTAACTCAGTTGGTTAGAGTGCCACCATGACATGGTGGAAGTCCTCGGTTCGAGTCCGAGCGTGCCTACCATTTTT
>CAZMWD010000291.1:0-2989 GCA_964569685.1 uncultured Cocleimonas sp.
AAATAGAAGACATCTACCATGAAGTGCATGAAGAACTTGAAGAAAAGATAAAACCCTTCATGATCTTCATGCGCTTCATGGTAAAAAATGCTGTAATACAGAGTTAGAGCGGTTTATGCAGAGAGTATCTGAGGAACTACCTAACACCCTAATCTAAGCATGCCAAAACTTTGGGACTATCAATACCCAAGCGTTTATCCAAATTATCTTACGCCTAACTCTTTATCTTTACGTTTTATCGTTTATTTATATCTATTGTTGACAATAAAATGCAGAATTCTGACACTAATTTAGATATAATGAAGCAATATTACGCAGGTTCCCTCAAGCCATCGTTATATCGCAGTCACCTGTAAGGATAATAATTGTGGATGATAAAAAAATAAGCTCGGAACTTGTTTACCGTGCTATCGACATGCTTATTATTCTATTTACCCTCTTTTTGGGTGCACCCTATACTAATTTTTATAACGTAGAAGGCTACTTAATTGCAGGCATGAGTGCGGTTATGATCTTTGGTTTTGTCGGGCGCGTTACTGATATTTACACATCATGGAGTGGGCGACCCTTGCGTGATGAAGCCGTAAGAGTTTCTCTTGCATGGCTAATTACCTTTTTAGCGTTAATATTTATTGCTTTCATAACCAAAACCAGTGAACAGTTTTCGCGTGTTGTTTTAGTTGCTTGGTTCGTTGTTACGCCCTTATTACTTATCCTCGGGCGTTATTGTTTGCGTTTATTATTTGCGCATTTACGTCGGAGAGGAATCAACAACCGAACCATTGCCATTATCGGCATGACTCAACACGGGCTTCACTTCGCGCGTGATTTAGAAAACAACCCTGAATACGGTTATCAAGTTGCGGGGTTTTATGATGATCGTACCGAACGGATTCACAAAGAAGTATTAGATCATTATCCGCACCTTGGTAACTTTGATGAAATGATCGCCTCGGCTCGCGAAGGAAAATGGGATCAACTCTATCTTGCATTACCAGTAGAAGCTAAAAAACGTACCATGCGTTTATTAGATGAATTATCCGATAGTGCAACCCCTATCCGTCTGTTGCCGGATTATTTCACCACCAACTTATTACACAGCAAGTTTATCGAAATTGCGGATAACCCTGTACTGTGTATTTACGATTCTCCTTTTTCTGGCGACCATGCCCTCATTAAACGAATCGAAGATATTATTGTGGGTTCGGTTATTCTTACGCTGATCTCACCGTTAATGCTGGTAATTGCTGCAGCCGTTAAATTCACATCAAAAGGTCCTGTGTTTTTTAAACAAGCACGTTACGGTCTTAAAGGTGAGAAAATCACCGTATGGAAATTCCGTAGTATGACCGTTTGCGAAAACGGTAATGATGTTAAACAAGCCACCCGTGGTGATAGTCGTTATACTAAAATCGGTGAATTCTTGCGTAAAACATCCTTAGATGAACTACCACAGTTCATTAATGTATTACAGGGTACAATGTCTATCGTTGGGCCAAGACCTCATGCGGTTGTTCATAACGAGCAATACCGTTCTTTAATTCCAGGTTATATGCTTCGCCATATGATTAAACCCGGCATTACTGGATGGGCGCAAGTTAACGGCTGGCGTGGTGAAACCAACACCGTTTATAAAATGCGAAAACGGGTTGAATTTGATTTAGAATATATGCGTGAATGGAGCTTGTGGTTAGATATTAAAATTATACTTATGACCATCTTTAAATCATTTAGAGATAAAAATGCGTATTAA
Source organism: uncultured Cocleimonas sp. (assembly GCA_964569685.1). Taxonomy (GTDB): domain Bacteria; phylum Pseudomonadota; class Gammaproteobacteria; order Thiotrichales; family Thiotrichaceae; genus Cocleimonas. The sequence goes on from CAZMWD010000291.1 coordinate 1,754, forward strand.
TTAGTTGTTATTTAAACGACCTAATTAAACTGTATTTAATTCTTAATTTCTTAACATTGTGTCTCTCGATCAAATCACATTCACCCGTTTTGTCGCAGCACTTACCGTTGTTTTTTTCCATTACGGACAGTCCGTTTTTCCCGCTAATATCGCTTTCTTATTCGAAAACGTAACCGCAGGCCCTATTGCTGTTGGCTATTTTTATGTGCTTTCTGGTTTTATTATGTCGATTGCTTATTACAAGCCCGAACATGAAAACAACCATCAAAATGCAGCGTTTAATAACTGGAAATACTGGATGGCACGCTTTGCGCGCATCTACCCTGTTTACCTTCTCGCACTATTAATTATCGTTGCTGCAAAATATAAAAACCTACCTGATAATATCGGTACCTTCGGTTTACATTTAGGCATGTTACAGGCGTGGATACCGGGCTATCCCATTACCTTAAATACACCTGGCTGGTCTTTATCGGTTGAAGCCTTTTTCTATCTTTGTTTTCCCTTTCTGCTGATTTATGTTTATAAATCCGGCATTAAAAAACTCATTATTTTAACCGCAGTATTGTGGCTGGCGACTCAACTCATCTTAATGTTAGCGCTTAACTCAGATGCCTATGTGCCTAAAAATCATCTACATGATTTTATTTATTACAACCCGATCATGCATTTGAATTCCTTTATTGCAGGGATGCTAACAGGGATTTTATTTAAAAAGTCATCCCAAAAGATAAACCCTAGCAGTAATTTATTAGTTGTCGGCTCATTCGCATTAATCTTTATTCTTATTTGGGCAAGACCTCATCTTGAAACCCTTACCGGTTTAAAAATTGCTTATACTAATGGTTTACTTGCGCCTGCTTTTTTATTATTTATCATTATATTGGCAAGCAGTAAGGGCATCATTTCAACTATACTCAAACACAAATGGCTTATTTTATTAGGCGAAGCCAGCTATTCACTTTATATTTTGCAAAAGCCTGTCTATGGTTTATACGATAAAATCATCACGCCTAGAGTGCCTTTACCAGAAACAGTCCATTTTTATATTTTCCTGATACTCTTGATACTCATTTCTATTGCATCTTTCAAGTATTTCGAAACCCCTATGCGTTACTATATTCGAAAGAAATTTGATAAACAATGAACTATATAGGTGCTTTAAAGTCTTCATTGATTATGAACCTTCGGATATTGAGCTATCACCTATAAATTGTTAGAATGCGCACAATTTAG
>CAZMWD010000292.1:0-2989 GCA_964569685.1 uncultured Cocleimonas sp.
GCTCTGAAAACGTGTCAAGCTGTTTTTTAATTAATTTTACGCTGAGTAGTTACATAGGATTTAGGTATCATGCTTAAAGTTTTTATCAACCAAAAAATAGGTAATTCCAAGCGCGATTACAGCGGTAGCAGTTGCAAAAATGTACATATAGCCAATAACACTAAAGTCAATAATAATAATTTTTCTAGCAATCGCCATTAAGGCTGTCGCTACTACCAGTTTTAATGGAATAACATCCGTTCTTATGTACAAGGAGATATTCTGAAAGATTTCAATAGCAATTAAGACTGCTAAAAAAGCGGCAAAAACTTTAAATAAATCGGATATAGTAAGGATAAAATAAGGGCGTTGTGAAAGTTTTTGATATAAAACATAAATAACATCAATAACTCCCCAGAAAATAACTAACACCATTAATATTGCTAGTATCCTAACAGCTATTTTAATTAGACCGTGCAAAAATGCAATTAAATGGTCTTCGTGTTTGGTAGATAACTTATCATGCTCTTTCATTTTTTTATATAACTGTGGTAGAAAAGATGAGGTTGAATGTCTTTCGTTATTCTACTTTATTTTTCTATCTAGAAATTCAGGAAATAGTCATAATGAGATCTTGCAAGCGGTTTTCGTGCAAAGGTCTCTTATAGACTATGAGACCCTACAAGTTTATTAAACCTTATACACTCTCATTCATAGGTTAAAATGAAAGACACTCTTTATTCTAAACAACATGAAAATTTAACTGCCTTTCAATTTGATGAATCAGTTGTTACCGTATTTCCTGATATGATTCAGCGCTCTGTACCCGGCTATCAAACCATTTTAACTGGAATTGGTGAACTAGCTGCAATGTACAGCCAGCCCAGCTCTAACCTTTATGATTTAGGTTGCTCTTTAGGAGCCGCTACTTTAACCATGCGTCGTAAAATCACTCATCCTGATTGCCAAATATTTGCTATTGATAACTCCCAAGCGATGATTAAACGGGCAACAGAACAAGTTCAAGCCTACCATTCAGATATTCCTGTAAAATTTATTTATGGTGATATGACTGAAATAAATATTCACAATGCCTCGGTGGTGATTTTAAACTTTACCTTACAATTTGTTAAACCTGCAAAACGCCAACCACTAATCAATAAGATATACCAAGCTCTAAAACCTGATGGTATTTTAATTGTTTCTGAAAAAATACACTTTGAAAATGATCATATTCAACAAGCAATTGAAAATTTACATTTACAATTTAAACGAGCCAATGGCTATTCCGAGCTAGAAATAAGCCAAAAACGTTCTTCACTAGATGAGGTTCTGATTAGTGATTCTGAAAAAAACCATTTAGAGCGTTTTCAACAAGCAGGATTTCATGCCGTCTCTAAATGGTTTCAAACTTATAACTTTGTTTCATTTCTTGCGATAAAAACTGGCACATCTAAATAATATGCAACCTTTTAAACAACACCTTAACCCTTTTTGGAGTTTACTAGAAGGAACTAAAATTTCTCACTGGCAAGCTGACTTAACCCCAACATTAACAAAGGTTTTTAATCCAGAAGGCAATGGCAATTTAGAACGTTGGATCCCTGCATTAGAAGCTATTAAATCTTTGCCACAATCAGAGTTTTTTCAACTAAATAAAGCTGCAGTTCAAACCAGTTCTAGTCGCCAAATTCCTATAGAAGAAATCAATCCATTGCTAAAAGCCTTAACGCCTTGGAGAAAAGGGCCTTTTGAAATTGAAGGTATATATATTGATACTGAATGGCGATCTGACAAAAAATGGGATCGGATTTTACCTCACTTAAGACCTTTAAAAGGACGCAAACTTCTCGACATAGGTTGCGGCAGTGGCTATCACCTGTGGCGAATGCTTGGAGAAGAAGCTGAATTAGCCGTAGGGGTTGACCCTAACTTGCTCTCTATGACACAATTCTTAGTGTTAAAACACTTTATTGGCGAAACGATTCCTGCTTACTTTTTACCCCTAACTTTAGAACAACTTCCTATCACTAAACAAGGAGGAACTTTTGATACCGTCTTTTCAATGGGAGTTCTCTATCACCGTCGCTCGCCGATGGATCATATTTTAGATTTAAAACGCCATTTAGTTGCCGGAGGAGAGCTTGTCTTAGAAACGCTAGTTATTCCAGAAGAAAACGGACAAATACTAATCCCCAAAAATCGTTATGCTCAAATGAATAATGTTTGGTTTTTGCCTAGTGTCTCCGAACTCATTCACTGGCTAGAAAGATGTGGCTTTAAAAAACTAAGGTGTGTTAGCATGGACCAAACGTCTACGCAAGAACAACGCTCTACCGAATGGATGGCTTGGAATTCTCTGGCAGACTTTTTAGACCCAAACAACCCCAACAAAACGATTGAAGGATATCCTGCTCCTTTAAGAGCGGTTTTGATTGGAGAAGCTCCTAAATAGATATGACCTACAATGAAAAATAACTATATCCCTACTCAAGTTTCGGAGTTCAAAACAACAATAATTAATTCATAAGTCGTTGATTAACAAGATAATAGTGACCCCTAGTATAGTATAATGCGTAGGTATTGACAAATACAAATAACAAACTAGAGGTCACCATGAATACTACCACAAAATCTAATGCATTACCTAGCCTAACCGCCGAAATTCTTTCTGATCCACAGATGCCTGTCGATAACATTCTCGCACGCCTTTGGAAGACAATGGCAATACCAACATTGCTTTCTCGTGCAGGAATACGTAAACGCAGTGGATTACCAGAACCCGATGTGATTTACCTTTTACTTGTTTGGGTTTGGCTAAAGTCCTTATCTATTCACCTAGTTGCTCGTGATTCGTTGCAGGGATTTGCCGATGCACACAAAGATGTTATCTACGACTTCATAAAAAGGGAATATACCAATTGGCGTGGTTTACATGCGCAAACTGCTCGTAAAGTGGTAGTGTAAAGTTTGTTCTGTAAATTCAGATTTGTAATTTTTAGTGAATCTT
>CAZMWD010000293.1:0-2982 GCA_964569685.1 uncultured Cocleimonas sp.
CAACGATTGAGAGCAGTTCGACTGGAGCAAAAAAACCAGTTAGAGTTGGGAAGTTATTGAATCTTCGTTCCTAAGCAGATAAAATTGATGCCTCACCTGCATACGCTACTGGCGATTTTTCATCATTATTTAGGCTTACTAACTCCCAAGAATCTTGATGCTTTAATAGCTCGCGTAATAATAAATTATTAATCGCATGACCTGATTTATGTCCATGATACGCACCGATAATACCGTAACCTAAGGTATATAAATCACCAATCGCATCCAGCATTTTATGTTTTACAAATTCATCGCTGTACCGTAAACCGTCTTTATTTAGCACCCGAAATTCATCCAGAACAACGGCATTGCCTAGGCTTCCGCCCAAACCTAAGTTTTTAGAACGTAACAATTCAACATCACGCATAAAACCGAATGTTCTGGCACGACTTATTTCTGTTGCATACGATTCTATGGATAAATCTAACTCTAAAATTTGGCGCGTATCTTTAACCGCTGGGTGATCAAAGTCTATTTCAAATGATATTTTAAAACCATTATACGGTGTGAGTTCTGCCCAACCGGCCTTATTTTCGAAAATAATAGGCTTGGTGATTTTTACGAATTTTTTAGGTACTGGTTGAGTTTCTATGCCTGCAGATTCAATCAAGAATATAAACGGTGCTGCACTGCCATCCATAATCGGCACTTCTTCTGCGCTAATATCAATGTAAACGTTATCTATACCCATACCCGCAAGCGCAGACATAAGATGTTCAATCGTCGAGACTTTTACCATAGAACCAGAACTAGAATCAAAGCTATCCTCTTTAACTAATGTGGTACTTAGCATGGTTTCTTGAACGCTTTCAGGGCTTGCTTTGATTTCTACAGGGTTTTCTAAATCGACACGTCGATACACAATACCGGTATTCGCCGCCGCCGGGCGCAACGTTAAATTAACCTTTTTACCCGAATGCAGACCAATGCCTGTGGTGCTTACAATGCTTTTTAATGTACGCTGTTGTAAGTGTGTTTGTGAATTTTGCTGAGACACGTATTCCCCTGATTGCGTGTAGATTTTTTATAATGCGTAATAAGCGGTCTATTTTAACATAGTTAGTCGCTTAAAGTTGTGATTGGTTCAATTCCTTATTGAAATGATTAGAATTAAAAGAAAGCTTCAAGCTGTTGTTTTGTCAATAAGAAAACACCATCCCCACCTCTTTCAAACTCCAGCCATTGAAAAGGAACATCGGGAAACTCCTCCGCAAGAGCATACTGACTATTGCCTACTTCCAATACCAAAATACCCTGCTCGGTTAGATAATCAGCTGCCTGTTTTAATATTTGACGGGTACAATCCAAGCCATCTTTACCCGAACTTAAACCCAGCTCTGGCTCATGATGAAACTCACTCGACATGCCTTGAATGTCATCCGCATCCACATAAGGCGGATTACTAACGATTATATCGTATCTTTTACCTGCCAAACTCGTAAATAAATCCGAAGTAATCGCCGCTACCCTATTCGCAGAATCATGTTGATTAATATTAATTTTAGCGACTTCCAATGCCTCTTCAGAAATATCCGACAAATCCACATTAGCTAATGGAAATGCATAAGCACAGGCAATACCGATGCAACCACTCCCCGTACATAAATCCAACACCGATTCCACTTCATCGGGGTTCACCCAAGGCTCAAATTGAGCTTCAACTAATTCTGCAATGGGAGAACGTGGCACCAGCACCCGTTCATCTACATAAAACTGTAAGCCTGCAAACCAGCCTTCTTTCATCAAATAAGCCGCAGGAATACGCTTTTCAATACGTTGTTTAAAGATTGCAATCAGTGATTCTTTTTCAGTATCTGTTAATTGAGATTGCCAATAGGTATCCGGTGTATCCACAGGTAAATGTAAGGTGCGCAAGACTAAGTAGACAGCCTCATCCAAAGGCGAAGACATGCCATGCGAATAACTTAAACCCGCTTCAACAAAACGGCTGGCACCCCAACGCATAAAATCTAGCATTGTATTTAATTTTAAAGCACCCGATGTATCCAATTTTACCGTCATTTGTAAGTAGTCAATTATTGTTTAATCTCGTATTATCCCCTATTTACTTCTCTACATAAAGAACAGGAACAGTTCCATGGGTGCATCTTTTATTGATTACTTAAAATCAGGCTCTCTGTATTTTCTACCTCATCACGCCGTTTCCAGAACTGTATTTAAACTCACCCGAATAAAGTCACCCCTTGTTCCAAAAGCCATCCAACTCTTTAGTAATGCGTTCGGCGTGAATTTAAACGATGCTATTAACCCCGACCCAAAAAGCTACACCACCTTTAATGAATTTTTTACGCGAGAATTAAAACCAGAATTAAGACCTATCGCATCCAGCAAAATCGTCAGCCCCGTTGATGGCACGATCAGCCAATTCGGTGATATTGTAAATTCATCATTGGTACAAGCCAAAGGCGTAACGTACACACTGGATCGGCTTTTAGGCGGCAAACTAAATAAATCCAACCAATTTAAAAATGGGCAATTTATCACCATCTATCTATCCCCCAAAGATTACCACCGCATTCACATGCCCTGCTCTGGAAAACTCGTAGAACAAACCCACATTCCCGGTCGATTATTCAGCGTAGCAAAACACACCGTTAATACCATAAAAGGCATTTTTGCGCGTAACGAACGTGTCATTGCCACCTTTGATACCAAACACGGCCCCATGACAATGATACTCGTCGGCGCGATCAATGTCGCAGCGATTGAAACGGTTTGGGCTGGGTTGATAACACCCCCTAAAGGCACATCCATTTCGACTAAAGATTATCAAAAAGAAACCATTAACCTTGAAAAAGGCGAAGAAATGGGCCGCTTTAATATGGGTTCTACGGTTATATTGTTGTTTGCAGAAGGTGCACCGAGGCTGAGTGATACTTTAAAAGCAGATCAAACATTGGTGATGGGTGAAGCTTTGTC
>CAZMWD010000294.1:0-2978 GCA_964569685.1 uncultured Cocleimonas sp.
AACTTGGAAACTTGGCGTTGCCAGAATTTATGGGACTTGATCAGGGTCTCCTTAAATTTTAACTAAATTGAGGTTAGCTTCCTGCCTAAATCGTCCGTATAATTCCATTTACTTACATTATTCACATACTCAGGAAGCAGCATGAATTTCGATAAAATTGGTCTACAAGTTCCCGATATTTTATTACCCAGCAAAGACGTTGATTTAAACAAATGGTCGGTGGTTGCCTGTGATCAATATACCTCGCAAGCGGATTATTGGAATAAGGCGATAGACATCACAGAAGCTGCTCCTTCGACTTTAAATGTGATTTTCCCTGAAGTTTATTTAGAAGACAGCGATGGTGATCAACGCATTGAAAACATCAATAAAACCATGCAACAGTACCTTGATGATGACGTGCTTCAAGCAATGCCAAATAAAGGATTTATACTGGTTGATAGAAAAACATCACAAGCGCCTTCTCGTAAAGGTTTGATGGTAGCGATTGATTTGGAACAGTACGATTTTAATAAAGGCTCTCAAACCCTGATTCGTGCCACCGAAGGCACCATTGTTGATCGTCTACCACCACGTATCAAAGTCAGACAAGATGCAGCGATTGAGTTACCCCATATTATGGTCTTGATTGATGACCCCGACAGAACCGTAATCGAGCCACTGTTTGATCAAAACCCAGAGCCACTTTATGATTTTGAATTGATGATGAACAGCGGTCATCTTAAAGGCTATGCGATTGATACACCTGAGTTAATACAGCAAGTAGCGAGCGCATTAGAAACACTGGCATCGCCTGAAGTTTTCTCTAAAAAATACCATGCCGAGAACAAAGAAGTGCTTTTGTATGCGATGGGTGATGGCAATCATTCACTGGCAACGGCAAAAGCAATTTGGGAGAAAACCAAAGAAAAGGCAACGGATACTGCCAGCGTAATGGATAACCCAGCACGTTACGCGCTTGTCGAATTAGTCAATATTCACGATGAAGGTTTACAGTTTGAACCGATTCATCGTGTGATTTTTGATGTTGATCCAGAAAAACTACTCAATGAGTTGCAAGCGCATTTTGGTGATAATTGTTCGGTGCATCGTTTTGATAGCCAGTCGGAGATGAAAACAAAGTCTATTTCTGCTCAAGGCGATAAGGCGCACATCGTACCTTTCAATGATGCTAACGGTTACGGCTATATTCAGATTAATAACCCTCCATTCACCTTAGAACTTGCCACATTAGAATCATTTTTAAATGATTATTTAGATAAAGTCGGCGGTAAAGTGGATTTTATTCACGGTGATGATGTGGTTGAAGAATTAGGTATTAAAGCAGGCAATATGGGCTTCTTCTTCCCGCCTATTTCTAAACACACCTTATTTAAAACCATTATTTTTGATGGCGCATTACCAAGAAAAACATTCTCAATGGGCGAGGCAGATGAAAAGCGGTTTTATTTAGAAGCGAGAAAAATTAAGTAACTAGGAGCCTGTCCGAAATAGAACAATCCCCTAGTGTCGTATCCCCTCTTTGGCAAAGCCGATTCTTCTATTCAATGTAAAACTTACTACGCTTCTCACTTCACTTCGCTAGTGATTTCTTGATAGGTATCTTGGTAATTTGTCACCACACAACTGCCAATGGCTAACGCCTGTTGGTCTGATTGATTTAGGTGTTGAAAGTGCGCGCTACAGTAATCAATGACCTGCTGTTTGGTCATACTCGATAATTCGTTGTTGTCGTTGTTATTATTATTCAATACAATCGGCTGAAAAGCAGACTCTGTATTGTTTTGATGATGAGAATGATTCACGGTGCTCTCATTGCTCTCAGTCACCTGTTGCGGTATCGTTAATTGTATATTTTGATTATTATTATTTCTAAGCAAATCAACCCAATGATATTTCATTCCCATGAATATTAACCCAAAGAAAAGCACCATAGAAATTAATAAAGTAAACGTAAGTGATTTCCAGTTCATATTGATTTGATCTATTTCGTCTTTAGTCAGTTATTAAATAAAAATCTAATTAGAATTAATTATGACAAATTTATTACAACTTTTACAACACATTCAGTGGTCATCATTAAAAAAAAATCAGGCAATCCAAGCGCAACGCCTTTTTCACGGGCGCGGACATGCCTATAAAGACTTACATCATATCACCATTGATTGGCTTCCTCCTGTTGTTTTAATCACCCTATTCGCAAAAGAAGATCCCACTCAAATTGAAGCACTTGCGGATCAATTACTCATAAAAATACCCGCATGTAAAAGTATCCAATTACAACACCGTTATGAATTAACAGGCCCGACTGATGTGATTCATGGGGAAACACTCACCCAGCTTGAAATACAAGAAGGTGATTATAAGTTTCATATTAGTTTAGGAAAAGCACGTAACACGGGCTTATTTTTAGATATGAAACACGGGCGCAACTGGGTGCAAGATAATGTTCAAAATAAACGCGTATTAAATCTATTTGCTTATACTTGCGGTTTTTCAGTTTCTGCCATTGCAGGTGGTGCACATTCTGTTTTAAACGTTGATATGAGTAGCTCTGCACTTAATGTTGGGCGTGATAACCACCGTTTAAATCATCAATCGCTAAATAATATTAAATTTGAAAAGCTCAATATATTCAAATCATTTGGACGTTTAAAAAAACGTGGGCCGTTTGATTTACTGATTTGTGATCCCCCCACCTTTCAAAAAGGCAGTGTCGATATAAAACGTGATTATCCAAAAATAATGCGCCGGCTGGATGATTTTATGGCACCGAACGCTACCTTAATGTTGTGTTTAAACGCACCGGAATTAAAACCTGATTTTTTAATTGATCATATGAAACAACACGCGCCACACTATTCTTATGAAAAACAAATTAAAGCACCTGCGGTGTATGTCGATGCTCAAGATAAAGGCTTAAAGATTTTGATTTTTAAGGGAAATACGAATTAATGTCTGAAATTCTAATTATTCTT
>CAZMWD010000295.1:0-2970 GCA_964569685.1 uncultured Cocleimonas sp.
GTTACCACGTGAATCTATTACTTCACGTGCGTGTATTTTTGTTATTTCAGACATTTTCTGTCTCCGCTATATATTTAAATTTTGATAACTCCCCACTCTTAATGAGGATGTCGCAAAGGTTAATCGTAGGTTGGTGCTGAGCTTGCGAAGCCCAACGATCAACGTCGTGTTGGGCTTCGTTCCTCAGCACCAACCTACAAAACGTACTTTTACAACACCCTCTTAAGGAGTTATTAAAGAAGTGAGGTTGTTAAAGACTGTCTTCTAAAAATGGATCCGCCTTTACAACTTGATCAAGTTTTAATAAGGTTTCGAGTAACTCACGCATTCTACCTGTCGGCCAAGAATTAGGACCATCACTCAATGCTTCTTCTGGATTCGGATGTGATTCCATAAATATTCCCGCAATCCCCACAGCCATTGCCGCACGTGCTAATACAGGTACATGCTGACGTTCGCCGCCCGAACAATTACCTTGTCCGCCCGGTTGCTGTACGGAATGGGTTGCATCAAATACCACCGGGCAACCCGTTTCGCGCATGGTCGCTAAACCACGCATATCTGAGATCAGCGTATTGTAACCAAAGGTATACCCGCGTTCACACACCATAATTTTTTCATTGCCGGTGGCTTTGGCTTTATCCACTACGTTTTTCATATCCCACGGTGCTAGGAATTGCCCTTTTTTGATATTTAAAGGAATCCCCTGCTTTGCCGCATTTTGAATAAAGTTGGTTTGACGACATAAAAATGCCGGCGTTTGCATCACATCAACGACGGATGCAACTTCATCTAAAGGCGTGTCTTCGTGAATATCGGTAATAATCGGCAAACCAAGATCGGTTTTTACTTTTTCTAAAATGCGTAGGCCTTCTTCCATTCCGGGACCACGAAAACTATCGTGCGAAGAACGATTGGCTTTATCAAACGAGGCTTTAAATATATAAGGGATACCCAACTCATCGGTGAGTTCTTTTAAGGTCGTAGCAATCTCCATGGTGAGTTTTTCAGATTCCACCACACAGGGACCAGAAATCAAGAAAAACGGCTGATCTTGCCCTACTTCAAAATGACATAGTTTCATAGATTTCTCTCTTATTAGCCTTGTGTCTCACGATAATCCAGTGCAGCCTGAACAAAACCAGTAAACAATGGATGTCCAGTTCTTGGACGTGAGGTGAATTCAGGATGAAATTGACAGGCTAAAAACCAGGGGTGATCAGCGAGTTCAACCATCTCCACCAACGTTTCATCCTGCGATACGCCAGATAAAATCAGTCCTTTCTTACTTAATTCATCTCGGTAATTATTATTAAATTCATAACGATGGCGATGGCGTTCAACAATGCTTTCTGCACCGTATGTTTTCTGCGCCAGCGACCCTTTTTGCAAATTACAGGGCTGACCACCTAAACGCATAGTGCCACCCTTATCAGAATTGACATCGCGTGTTTCTACTTTACCTTCTTCTGTCATCCATTCTGTAATTAAACCAATCACAGGGTTGGGTGTATCAGCATCAAACTCGGTGCTATTGGCTTTTTCAAGGCCCGCCACATGCCGAGAATATTCAATAACCGCCAGTTGCATGCCTAAACAAATACCCAAATAAGGTACTTTATTTTCGCGTGCATATTGAATCGCGGTGATTTTCCCTTCAACACCTCGTAAGCCAAAGCCACCAGGGACTAAGATAGCATCAAAACCTTGTAAAATATCTGTGCCTTTAGATTCTATTTTCTCAGAATCAATATAGGTAATTCTTACCTTAGCATGGGTTTTAATACCCGCATGGCTCAATGCTTCGTTTAATGATTTATACGACTCTGTTAGGTCGGTATATTTACCTACCATCGCAATGGATACTTCGTATTTAGGAAATTCCATTTCCTTAACTACTTTTTCCCAATCAGAAAGATCAACTTTTGGCAGATTTTCTAGCTTGAGCTTTTCAGCAACAATATCATCAAGATTTTGAGAATGTAACCACAATGGAATTTTGTAAATATTATCCAAATCGATCGCTTGAATAACGGCTTGTTCTGGCACGTTAGTAAATAATGAGATTTTCTTACGTTCTTTCTCTGGAATGGGGTGTTCTGTGCGACATAATAAAACATCGGGCTGAATACCGATTGAACGTAGTTCTTTAACTGAATGCTGAGTGGGTTTAGTTTTTAATTCACCCGCCGCCGCCAAATAAGGCACTAACGTTAGGTGCATAAACAAGGCATGACTGCCCTCTTCCACACCCATTTGACGTAACGCTTCCATAAACGGTAATGATTCAATATCACCTACTGTACCACCCACTTCGACCATTGCAATGTCGTAGCCTTCCGCTGCAGCACGTACACCTCGTTTAATTTCATCGGTAATATGAGGAATAACCTGAACGGTTGCGCCCAAATATTCTCCTCGACGCTCTTTGCCAATTACATTTTGATAAATACGTCCGGTGGTAAAATTATTTAGCTGGTTAGCGGTAAAATTTACAAATCGTTCGTAATGCCCTAAATCCAGATCGGTTTCTGCGCCATCTTCGGTTACAAACACTTCGCCGTGTTGAAAAGGGCTCATCGTGCCGGGGTCAACATTGATGTAAGGATCAAGTTTCACCATTGTTACACTTAAACCACGTGCTTCTAAAATAGTACCCAGTGAGGCCGCTGCAATGCCTTTTCCAAGGGATGAAACCACACCACCGGTGATGAAAATATATCGTGTCACTGTCTCGTCCATAAAGGATCTCTAAAAGGCTCCGTTAACAAAAAAATGTGTGCTTGTAACGGGTGGCAATCCTACCACAGCCAATAAAATGTAAATAGAAAATTTGTGATTCTTTCTTTGTAAAAAAAGTACCTGTCTACTACTATAGCTCATCAAAAAAAACAAGCTACGCTCTACTCGTCTCCTTAAGGAGACCCTGATCAAGTCCCATAAATTCTGGCAACGCCAAAAATCCAGAAT
>CAZMWD010000296.1:0-2923 GCA_964569685.1 uncultured Cocleimonas sp.
CTCTTACAAGAAAGCCGATACATATTGGCGGTAGGCCCACCAAGATCGGAGATATTGCCCGTAAAACCAGGTACATTGTCGCGAATGGCTTCGATCTCCCTGATAACCGAATCTTCTGATCGACTTTGAATAATGCGCCCTTCGTGTTCCGTAATCGAACAGAAAGTACAACCGCCGAAACACCCACGCATAATATTGATTGAAAAACGAATCATATCGTAGGCTGGGATTTTTAGATCACCGTAAGATGGATGCGGTTGTCGCGTGTAGGGCATTTCAAACAAACGATCAAATTCAGGCGCGCTCAATGGTTGCGGTGGTGGATTTAACCACACATCACGCTTGCCGTGCATTTGTACTAAGGCGCGCGCGTTACCGGGATTGGTTTCAAGATGAAAAACGCGGGATGCATGTGCGTACAATATTTTACTTTCCACCACTTGATTGTGTGATGGCAAACGAACGACGGTTGTGGTGCGGTCTAATTTTCTAGGGCGATCATGAAAGGTAATGACCTGAGCCGCACTACTATTCAGCTTTTCTTCTGTCTTCTTATCTTGCTTATTTTTTTCGCAATCGTTACTTTTTGTAGTATCAAGATACGGGTTGGTATCGGGGTGTTCTATCGAACCGACTTCATCTAAATCTGTCGAATCAATCAGCGTCCAACCTTCGGGTATTCCTTGGCGCATAAAACCTGTGCCACGAATATCGGTGATTTCCTTAATCTGTTCGCCATTAGCCAAACGATGCGCCACTTCAACAATCGCACGTTCGGCATTACCAAACAAAATCATATCGGCTTTGGAATCAGGCAAAATAGAACGACGTACTTTTTCGGACCAATAATCGTACTGTGCAATACGCCGTAAACTCGCCTCGATTCCACCAATAATAATCGGTACGCCTTTATAAGCTTCGCGCGCACGTTGCGCATAAACTACCGTTGCACGATTCGGTCGCTTACCCGCTTTTGCACCTGCGGTGTACGCATCATCAGAGCGGGGTTTTCGGTCGGCGGTGTAATGGTTGACCATCGAATCCATATTGCCTGCCGCGATCCCGTAAAATAAATTGGGTTTACCTAGCGCGCAAAAATCATCTGCTGAGCGCCAATCGGGTTGTGAAATAATCCCCACTCGAAAGCCTTGAGATTCTAATAATCGCCCGATAATTGCCATACCAAAACTGGGGTGATCAACATACGCATCGCCCGTAACAATAATAATATCGCAAGAATCCCAACCCAGATCATCCATTTCATCTCGCGACATCGGCAACACAGGCGCAGTGCCAAACTTGTGTGGCCAGAATTTTCGATAGGAAAAAAGATCGGGGGATGTGATGTGCATCCTACAATTATACGCTGAAGTAAGGAGGATTAGCTAAAACCTGTTTTAAAAAATGAAACATAAATACTGAAATATTCTTAATCAGAAAATTTTCCAACCAAAATATTAATGATTCCAAAAGTAATAGCATGATAAAGCCCTCTAAGCGGAGGCGAAGAGTGCGGTTCTCTTGTGTTTTTCCAATTAATACTAGGGGCGCTGAGTAAAAACAAAGCACTTCGGGGTTCTCTGTACACCAGTATTACAAATGTTTTTTTTCTGTTATTAACACCCTCTCCCTGCTAGAGGGTGTTGTAAAAGCATGTTTTGTAGGTTGGTGCTGAGGAACGAAGCCCAACACGACGTTGATCGTTGGGCTTCGCAAGCTCAGCACCAACCTACGATTAACCTTTGCGACACCCTCTGCTAGGGACAGCCTCCTAGTTCATCTCAGGCTTTAGTATTATGTTCCCCAAAAGTATCACATAGACACAAAGTAAAAATCTATATTGAGTAATACTTATGGGACGATTAATACTCAAGACGCAACGATCAAGATCATTCGATCTGGAATAAAAAGATAGTATGCCCCTCTTTTTGGGTACACGTTAGAATGTCGAAGTTAGAATGTCTAAGTTATGACCTGCACATTCCTAAGTACATGGCTTATGAGATCTTATTCTTCACTTTCCATTGACAAATAAACCTCAAATGCATTCTTACGGTTAGTCGCATCGAAGGCGGGCATGGATTCATATTTTGACCAATCAACGCGCTTGTAAGCTTCATCAAAATCAATCATTTCTTCTACCGCTTCTGCCATATTTTCTCTCATAAATTCTAAATATTCACGCGTTAATGTTAACGCTTGAGCTGGTTTACTGGCAGCAGGGCCATGCCCCGGAACTAACGCATGTAATTTATCAGTTTCCATCTTTTGCAAGGTTTCTAGCCAATGTTTAGTATTGTTACTTCCTAAAAAGGGTACTCGCCCCTCAAAAATCAAATCACCGGAAAACAGGACACGGTCATTCTCAACATACATTGTTAAATCTCCAGTAGAATGAGCTGCACCAACGACATTAATCATGAACCGTGTATCGCCAACGGTAAACGATTCACTTTTATCCAGTATTTTATCCGGCGTTACAACAAAGGTTTTTTCATTTACCCAAGGTTCTAATGAAAAGCGACGCTCTTCCAAACGTTCCGTAGCAGCATCTGAATCAATATAATCATAAACACCCTCAGGCGCGATTATTTCTGCACCTAATTCTTTAAACACCTGCAAACCATATATATGATCCGCATGGTAATGACTGACCACGACTTTTACGATCGGCTGATCAGTTATTTCTCGTATTTTTTGGACTAATTTCCACCCCAAAGAAGGCGAACCTAGCGCATCAAAGACCACAACACCTTCGCTGGTAATAACAAAACCCGCATTAGATATAAAGCCTTTATTATCCGTCGCCATGCCATCTGCGCCTTGCACGTACCATGTGTTTTTAGCCACTTGCTTAGGCTCCATAACAACATCTACGGGCAAATAGCTTAACATCAAGGGTTTATCTAAGGTTTTATCTAAG
>CAZMWD010000297.1:0-2872 GCA_964569685.1 uncultured Cocleimonas sp.
CAAGGTCTAGTTCATTTGCCGTCGCTCGTACATTTAACGATGGATTATCCGCTAGTACCGTACCAGAACCCGTTAAAATCGCATCTGCCGAAGCCCTTAAACGCTGTACATCGGCTCGCGCATCACTGCCTGTAATCCATTGGCTTTCACCCGATGACATTGCAGTACGACCATCCAAACTCATTCCCAGTTTAATGCGCACCCACGGTAAACCTTGTTCCATGCGTTTAATAAAACCGGCGTTTAATTCACGTGCCTGTTGCTCCATTATCCCCACCACAACGTCAACACCCGCAACTTGCAATCGCTGAATCCCCTGCCCCGCAACTTGGGGGTTTGGATCTTGCATCGCAATCACTACTCGACTGATACCCACATCTATTAACGCATTAGCACAAGGAGACGTTTTACCCGTATGCGAACAAGGCTCTAAAGTAACGTAGGCTGTAGCGCCTTTAGCTGATTTCTTTGTGGCGTGTGTTTGTAAAAGTGCGTTGATTTCTGCATGCGCTTCGCCCGCACGTTGATGATAACCCTCGCCTACAACCTCATCATCTTTGACAATAACACACCCTACTCGAGGATTAGGGTGTGTGGTGTACTGTCCTTTTTTGGCTAATTGAATCGCCCGCGCCATGTACTTATAATCATTATTCAACGGTGATTGATCGGGCATTAATCCGACCCCGGTAATTTAAACTGGCGTTTTGTCATTTCCGAACTGGGGCTACTTTCCAAGCCTTCAATCGCCTCAATAAATTCATCAATATCATTAAAATCACGGTAAACAGACGCGAAACGGATATAGGCAACATCATCTAATGTGCGTAATTCTTCCATTACATACTCACCAATTTGGCTGGATTGAATTTCTTTTTTATCGCTTTGTTTGTTTTTATGTAAGATGCGTTTTTGAATTTGCAAAACAGCATGATCTATCGCTTTAGCATCGACGGAGCGCTTTTGAGTGGCGCGAATTAAGCCCGCACGTAATTTGTGCTCATTAAAGACTTGTTTTTCACCTGACGTTTTAATCACCGGCGGCATATTAAAAACGGCTACTTCATAAGTACTAAAACGCTCGGAACAGGAAATACACTCACGCCTCCGACGCACTTGATCGCCCTCATTGGCAAGGCGCGAATCAACAACGCGAGTATCATCATTTCCACAAAATGGGCAGTGCACTTTTATTACTCCACTAAAAGGAGATCCTGATTAAGTCCCATAAAATTCTGTAAGTCTCTAGGGCAGTATATCCTAGGCGTATTTTGAAATGAATGCTTATTGCCTTCATGAGAAATACAACAACGGAGATACTGCCCTAGAGGCTTACCCTACGGGGCTTAGCCAAGTTCCCAATTTCTTCGTTATTTGTTTTTACCATAGAATAACTATGCGAAAAACAAATGCCTCGAACTTAGAAACTTGGCGTTGCCAGAATTTATGGGACTTAATCAGGGTCTCCTTAATAACTACTACTTATAAACAGGCAACCGCTTACAAATTTCAGCAACCTTGAGTTTCACCGCATCAATAGCAGAGGAATCATTCTCATCATTAACCAAAGCATCCAACACATCACACATCCAACTTGCCAAATCTACACTATCAGATTCGTTAAAACCACGTGTTGTTATCGCAGGTGAACCGACACGAATACCACTTGTTACAAACGGAGACTGTGGATCATTTGGAACGGCATTCATATTCACCGTAATGTGCGCCGCACCTAATGCCGCATCTGCCGCCTTTCCGGTTAAGCCTTTGTCGATTAAATCAACTAAGAACAAGTGATTATCAGTTCCGCCAGAAACAATATTATAACCACGCTCGATAAAGGTATTCGCCATCGCCCGCGCATTGGTTACCACCTGTTGTTGATACACTTTATATTCGGGTTCCATCGCCTCTTTAAACGATACCGCCTTGGCCGCGATCACGTGCATCAAAGGTCCGCCCTGTGTACCAGGGAACACCACTGAATTAAGTTTCTTTTCAATTTCTGGATTCGCTTTGGCAAGAATAATACCCCCGCGCGGCCCACGTAATGTCTTGTGTGTGGTTGATGTGGTGACATCCGCAATCGCCACCGGAGAGGGATAAACACCTGCCGCAATCAAACCTGCTACATGCGCCATATCGACAAATAAATAAGCGCCAATTTCATCCGCAATATCACGGAAACGTTGCCAATCAACGATACGCGAATAAGCAGAAAAACCCGCTACAATCATTTTAGGTTTATGTTCACGCGCTAATGCTTCCACCTGCTCATAATCAATCTCGCCCGTTTCTGAATTTAAACCATACTGAACTGCATTGTAAACCTTACCCGAAAAACTCACATGAGAACCATGGGTTAAATGACCACCATCCGCCAATGCCATACCTAATATTGTATCGCCGGGCTGAATTAATGCCATGTAAACCGCTAAATTTGCCGATGAGCCTGAATGCGGTTGAACGTTGGCATAATCCGCATCAAATAATTCTTTTAAACGATCAATCGCCAACTGCTCAGCCACATCAACATTTTCACAACCACCGTAATATCGCTTTGAAGGGTAGCCTTCCGCGTATTTATTAGTGAGTACCGTACCCTGAGCCTCCATCACCCGTGGGCTAGTGTAGTTTTCAGATGCGATCAACTCAATATGATCTTCCTGTCGCTGAACTTCAGCAGCAATAGCGTTAGCAAGCTCATCATCGTAACCTGCGATTGTCATGTCTTTTGAAAACCCTGTATTTAATGACATAGGGGAATGCTCCAAGGGTAAATAAAAACAGTATAATAACCCAACATTTTAGGTATTTCTATTTTTGATGAATCAATTTATCCTTCGACAATTTCAGCAAGCCCATAACCCAA
>CAZMWD010000298.1:0-2872 GCA_964569685.1 uncultured Cocleimonas sp.
ATAACGACTATCTAAATAATATTTACAAAAGTGTACATACAAACTATGATAATAGAATGGGATGAAAACAAAAATAGGATTAATCAAAAGAATCACGGCTTAAACTTTGAAGTAGCCCAGCTTGTTTTTGATGATCCTTTGCATAGTAGCAAGCAAGACCGCCATAAAAATGGTGAAGAACGCTGGAAAACACTCGGAAATATCGGAGGGTTATCCATAATTCTAGTCGCGCATACTATCCATGATGAAGAAGGCAATGAGAAAATTAGAATAATATCTGCCAGAAAAGCAACAAAACATGAGAAAAAGCATTATGAGCAAACTAACTAAAGCACAAGAAAAACAAATCAAAACACTTGAAAATATGCCAGATAGTGAGATTGATACCTCTGATATTCCAGAAATTACAAACTGGGATAACGCAGTCGTGGGTAAGTTTTACCGTCCCATTAAAAAGCCTGTCACTATCAGGTTAGATACCGATGTTATCGAGTGGTTTAAATCTCAAAATGGCAAATATCAAAGCAATATAAATCAAGCCTTACGCGAATACATGAAAGATCATTTATCCCATGCAGAATAAGCAATTAAGAGAGCGATTAGATAAAGACAGAGCAATGACTAGCATCACATTAAAAATGCCAGTTGATGTTGTGAATGATCTAAAGAGAGTAGCACCCCTGCTAGGCTTTTCTGGCTATCAATCATTACTTAAAGCTTATGTAGGTCAAGGATTGAGAGAAGACCTTGAAAAGCTAGATAATGATTCTGTAACGGCATTAGTTACCAGCCTTAAAAAGCATGGTGTGAGTGAGAATACGATTAATGAAGCGTTGGCTGATGTAGCCCACGGATAACCGCGTTTGCACTGTCTAGGGGGATACCCTGAAAAGCTGGATACCTTTCAAGTCCAGTCTGGCAGTGTAATTTTAATTTGAAAGATAGCATTTTGAAAGGATGCAATGGATTACATTGATAAAAAAACTTACTCACTAAAAGAAGCATCGAGAATTATTACTGATGCCATGAGCGGACAACATTCGAAATGCACTAAAAAGAACATTATAGAACTAGCCAAAGAGAATAAAATTAATATTAGTTTCCATAAGCTTGACTGGGTGTATGTACGAATTGATGAAAAACCGTATGAGATGGAGAATGTATATTGTGACGTTCTAGCCATCTCGCTTGTTTCCCCTAAAGATAGAAGTTTTGTTGCTGGACATGCTTCGCCTTACATGGGGAGTGAAGAAAGCATCTTTCCTTTTGTTAATAGCACGGCTTTAAAAAGAATTGATAAAGATGGTAATACCTCAATCCTTTCTTCTTATTTAACGGCATATAACATAGAGGAGAAAATCCAAGTTTCAACAGTTGAATTCACACAGTTTCCTAAAGAAGGTGATGCAGAATACCAAGACTTTCAGCTCTGGCTTTTAACAGGCTACGGGATGATATTAAAAAGACCAGGTGATTCAAAGCCTATAAATCCAAGTAAATTTCTAAAAGAAACATACTATTACAAGCTTAAAGGCTCTGACAATAGTAATATTTTCCCTCAAATTACAATTAATAAAAAAGACTTTTGTATCACTAAGAAAGAACTTTCACGCTATTTAGAAGGCAAAGGTGGTGCTACTTTAAAAATTAAAGCAGTAGGTATTTCAGTTCGTGGCGAAGATGGCGAGCTTCAAAGTTGCTGGGGAGTCAATTTTAAAGTTACTGATGAAGGTTTAATTGCAGAACTCCCTAAAGATAAAGCGCAAGCAATGATTGATTGTGGTCGTGCTGTTAGTGTTGAACCTTTAGATGATTTTTACCCATTAGATACAGCATTCCCCTTTCTACACAAACAAAACCCTTTAGGTTATCCGAATATCCAAGAAGTATACAAACTCGCATCAAAAGGAATAATACAGCTGTCTATTAAGACTATGCGTGATATTCCCTTTGTTACTAGGGCTGGAATATCAACAGTCGTAGAAACAAAAGTGGCTGGGGAGACTATCCTTTCAACACCGACTGTTTCAGTACCTGCAGATGAAATACTTGATGTTGATGGATATTCAAGAGTTCCAGAAAAAAACAGAGCTACCTTATTCCCTAGTGGAGCAATCTACCAAGGTGAAAAACTATTTGTAAAACTAGGCTGGGTAGACACAATAGACTATTGGGATGAAGATCAGTTTGCAGACTTAGCAGTTATTGGTTTTAAAAAAGAGGAGCTTGATAAGCTTCTATCAATAATTGCTAAAAAAGCACCTAAATCAGTAGAACAACTTAAAATAAAGCCGAATAGCAAAAAATCACTGATAAAGAGAATAGTCGAAGAAATGGCAGACGTGGGAGTATTAAAAATTGATGACCTTATCCCTCATACTAAAAAAGCAGAAATTGCAGAGCGCATCAGTGAAGACTCTGACGGAAAGTATTCAAAGAAAACAGTGTTGAATAAAATTGCCTACCAAGGATATAAATCAGAAAACCAACCTAGAAATAAGTTAAATTTCATAAAAACAGATATTTCCAGATAAAAACAGATATTTCCAGATAAGGTTTTTTCCTTAAATGTGCTTATAGTAAGTGACATGTTTTTAACCACATGGAGCTACACCAAAATGAGTACAGAACTCACACCTGAAAAAGTCGCAGAAATCAAAGCGCAAATAGTCGAAGCATTAGGACTACCTAGAACCCCTGTAAATCTCACCCCTGAACAAACAGGCGAAATAATAGACACCTCTGTTAATACGCTCGCGTGTTGGCGCACTACTGGCAGATACAACTTACCTTATACGAAAATCTCAAGGCGTGTTGCTTATCCTATCAATGGAGTGGCTGAATTTCTGCTACGTCGAACCGTGAACCATAC
>CAZMWD010000299.1:0-2865 GCA_964569685.1 uncultured Cocleimonas sp.
CATTATCGCCACTACCCGTTAGGTCGCGTGTTAATACCATTCCCATGGTTAACGGGCCGGGTTTATCGTTATCGTCATCAAATTTCACATTGCCCTGTATTTCGCCCGACTCCAACCAACTGGTCGGCAAAGTGCTAAGAAAAGGTTGATACTGCCAATGGATTTTTGAATCATCATCACCTTTAGATGTTGCTAATGCATCTTGTAAAATTGCGGTCGCAAATGGAAACAAGGTATGCGCACTTAAATCCTTCGTTATTTCAATATTGCCATAATCAATCACCGCAATTACCGCTGGGTGCTTAATTCCTAGCATCGCTTGTAAATCAGGGTTTGCGTCTATCAAAGTACCTTCGTGCATTTCCAAGCCTAATTGTTGCTCTATATCATCCAAACCTTTAAGCGAACCGGGTTCGTGTAACCACAATAAGTTACCGCCATTTTTGATGTATTCTTTGATGATTTTCACCTCACCCTCAAGATAATCTTTTAATGGCGCAGCAATCACTAACAGCGTGGTTTGCTCTGGGATATTTTGGGTGCGAATCAAATTATGCGGTTGAAAAGTCATCCCTTTACCTTCCAGCACCATCGCTAAATCTGCCAGTCCACTGGATTTACTATCCAAGGGCGAATGCTCATCATGCCCTTCTAAAAATACTGCCAAACGTGGCTTTTCGCGTGATAATCGCTGGAGTAAATTAACAATATTTTGCTCGCCTGCTGAGCTGGTCTTTTCGCTTTTATCGCCCAACTTGATCAATAATTGACCACTGTGTTGAATACCATCTGCTTTGGCGCGCTCTGGATCAAGATCAGGGTTTACAAATTCTAGTTTAATATCGGGCTTATATTGCCTGTATTTATCCACCAACTTTTTTAACGCCACATGCACTTTTGCATCATCTGGCACATACGCAACCATCGTTAATGGCTTATCCAAACGGGATAATAACTGCTGGGTCGATTCACTCAGCGAATTGCGCTGGCTTGCAGTTACATCAAAACTTTTATTATAGGTTTTACCGAGCCATGCCAGCAAGCCAACAATAATCATAAACAAGATATAGAACAGTATGTTTTGTAAGCGGATATACAAATGAGAACGTTTGGTCATTTTCATATTATCGTCCTCCCGTTATCCGTTAAGTCGATCATTATCGAGTTTACGAATGGCTAAAATCAAAAAACCGACGATAAACAAAGCGTAATAAACCAAATCGCTCGTATCCACAACGCCTTCGAGAAACGGTAAAAAATGGCTAAAGTGCGATAAATAGACAAACAGCTCGCTACTATTGCTTTGTGAACTGCCCGATAGATAAAGCACCACCAAAAACATCAGCAAACCAAAGGTGCTTACGGCAGCGATGATCGGCTGGCTAGTGAGCGATGATAAAAACAAACCTGCTGCTGCGAATGAACTGAGCAATAAAAACAAACCGAATGCGGAGGATGCAACTTTACCCCAATCAAGCTCCGTACCGAGCGCTAATGAGATTGGCATTAGACTTACCAATGCCACCACCAGCACAATAAACAGCAGTAAACCAAAGAATTTTCCTAATACAATTTGGGTAGACGTTAAGGGCGATGATATTAATAAGGTCAGCGTTTTATTCATGCGCTCTTCTGCAAATAGGCGCATGGTTAAAATCGGCATTACGGCTAACATAAAAATACCCGTCCATAAATACAAGGGCGATACAATCAAATCTGTCACACCGGGTGGGTTTTCCATCGTAGCCGTTTGCGGTTGTATAACTTGCACAAACTCATCCATAAACATCAAAAACATCAACGCCAAAATAAACATCAAAATGGCTAACACGCTCCACGCCAAAGGCGAATTAAACAAGCGTCTAAACTCACTAGAGGCAATCGCAATTATTTTATTCATGCGGTTGCCTCTTTCGCCAATACTAAATTTTCACCATGAATCAAATTCATAAAAATTTGCTCTAAGGTTTCTGATTGCGGGGTTAGTTCATTTAACTGCCAGCCTTGTTGACTGGCAAGATTCGCCACAGCAGAAGCATTCAGTTTATCTTTAAATTTGATTTCAAAACGTTGGTTGCTGTTTGATGTTTCAACAAGCTCAACGCTTTCAATGCCCGTTAGCTTTTGCAGGGTTTCTAGCGATTCTTGATGATTTAAAGAGGTATTAAAATCAACCATTAGCGTAGGCACAGACTGGCGTTTTGCAAGCTTTTCAAACGTATCAGAAAACACCGTTTCGCCCTGATTAATAATTTGCACACGATCACACACCGCCTGAACCTCGGGCAAAATATGAGTCGATAAAATCACGCTGTGATCATTACCTAGTTCACGAATTAAATCACGGATTTCATTAATTTGAATAGGATCAAGCCCCACGGTTGGCTCATCTAAAATAATCACTTCGGGGCTATGTAAAATTGCCTGTGCGATGCCCACTCTTTGTTGAAAACCTTTGGATAAATTACCAATCAGCTTGTTGGCAACATCACCCAAAGAACAGCGTTGTAAAGCCGTTTGAATTGCATTATGTCTGGCTGATTTAGGAATATCACGTAATGCCCCACAGTAGCTTAAATATTCTAACGCCGTCATATCACGATACACTGGCGGTTGCTCGGGCAAATAACCAATCGATGCTTTCGCTTGCTGGGGATTATCTAAAAGATCAACGCCATTGATTTTAATCTCGCCCGACGTTGGCGCAATATTGCCGGTTAACATTTGCATCGTGGTTGATTTGCCCGCACCATTTGGCCCCAGCAAGCCCAGCACTTCGCCTTTACGAAGCACTAAATCCACATTGATCACCGCATGATGATTACCGTAAACACGGTTAAGCCCCGTTGCTCGAACGAGTTCTTT
>CAZMWD010000300.1:0-2845 GCA_964569685.1 uncultured Cocleimonas sp.
CCTTTTTCGTTGGTTGTCCAATCAGCATGTTCACGCACAAACCAATGGGCATCAGCTACCGCAATGGATAAGCCCACTTGGCTCATAATGGGTAAATCAATCACATCATCACCCACATAGGCGATATGTTCTTTTGATACGCCGGTTTTATCCAGTAAATCAGTAAACGCAGGGAGTTTGTCGCTATAGCCTTGATAAACGAGCTCTGGCGAAAGTTTAAGATTAGCTGCGCGGTGTTTGACTAACTCAGACTTTCGACCCGTGATTAAAGCCACTTCAACACCGCTTTCTTGAAGCATGCGTAAACCATGTCCGTCTTTAGAATTAAAGGCTTTGTATTCTTCGCCGTTGTTGTCAAAAAATAAACTACCGTCGGTTAAAACGCCATCAATATCAAAGATAACGATTTTAATTTGTGCTGCTTTTTCTAAATTTTTGCTCATTATTAAATCCCTTTTTAAACTGATTAAACGATACCAGCTTTAAGTAAATCATGCATGTGAATGATGCCAATACAGGTATTTGTATCATCAACCACGGGCAGAATGGTAATTTCTTTTTCTTGCATCAGGTTGACGACGTTGATGGCAAGTTCGTTAGCACCCGTAGAAATACAGTTTTTGTGTGCAACATCACCGATATTGGTTTGTTTTATGTCGAGACTCTCGCGTTCTTCAAATAAACGACGTAAATCACCATCGGTGAAAATACCCAGTAATTTATTATCTTTATCAGTAACCAATGTTGCACCGAGTTTTTTACCGGTCATTTCAAGAATAGCGACTTTCAACGGTGTATCGGGTAAACATACCGGCATATCAGTGCCGCTGTGCATAACATCGCGCACGTGAACTAACAGGCGTTTTCCAAGGCGACCACCAGGGTGAGAACGCGCAAAATCTTCTGCGGTAAAATCACGGGCATCCAGTAGTGCAACGGCCAAAGCATCACCCATAACCAGTGTTACGGTAGTACTTGATGTGGGTGCTAAACCCATCGGGCAGGCTTCTTTTTCTACCCCAATATTGAGATGATGATCGGATAGTTCTGCCAAAGGTGATTGTTCATCACCCGACATGCCGATAACCTGAGCACCTAAACGCTTAACGAGGGAGGTAAGGGTAACAAGTTCTTCTGTTGTCCCCGAATTGGAAATAGCGATAACAACATCTTCACCCGTGATCATCCCTAAATCACCGTGCAATGCTTCGCTGGGGTGTACAAAGAATGCGGGTGTTCCCGTGCTGGCAAGCGTTGCGGCAATTTTTTTGCTGATATGACCGGATTTTCCCATGCCAGAGATAATCACCCGACCTTTGCATGCTAATAGCGTTTCACAGGCGGCATCAAAGGGTTTGCCGAGCCGATCATTTAAGGTTTCGATGGCTTCTATTTCGGCACGAATAACGGCTTTAGCAAGCCCGGTAAAATCATGTTTTTTGTCAGTCACGTAAACCTCTTTGCTCATGTTGCTTTAAACAATGGGGGGTTAAGCCGTCGCAGGTGATGTTGCTTGATAATATAATAAGCCTTGATAAGCAAAAAAGAGTAATAATAATACCGCACCTTTCCAACGATTAATTTCAAAACGAGAACCTTTTAAACAACCATAACTGAAAATAAGCAGTAAAACGCTTAGCCCCACCATAATTGGGAAGTCTCTGGTGAGCACCCCTTCTGGTAATGCTGAGGGTAGAATCAACCCCGGTAATGCTAACACTGCCATGGTATTAAATAAATTTGAACCGACAATATTGCCAACGGCTAAATCAGTATCGCCTTTGCGCGCGCTACTAATCGCGGCGGCTAGTTCGGGTAAACTGGTACCGATAGCAACAATGGTTAAGCCGATAATTAAGTCACTAATACCTAATTGTAGGGCGACACCCGATGCCCCCCAAACTAATAGCTGCGAGCTAATGAGTAATAATATTAAACCTATTCCCGTCCAAAAAAAAGCCACTTTTGTTTCTGCTTTTTCAGGAAGCTCTTCAATTGATTCTTCAATTAATGGGTCATGATTATTTGCTTCGGCTTTTGCAGAAAGGAGCATCCAGCCAATGGTGATCGCTAATGCTATCAGTAGAATAATAGCGTCGATTTTAGAGAAAAACCCATCGGCAAGTAAAACCCATGCTAAAACGCCGGATGCAATGATTAAAGGGAATTCTTTTAATAATAAACGTGATTGTACTGGCAGGGTAAAAAAAATGGCGGTAATGCCTAATACCATCGCTATATTTGTAATATTGGAACCCAGCGCATTACCAATACCTAAGCCGGAATTGCCTTGAAACGCAGCGGTTGCAGAGACCAGCATTTCAGGTGCAGATGTACCTAAGCCAACAACCAGCATGCCTATAATTAAAGGTGAAATGCCGAAGTTTCTGGCAATATTGGCAGCCCCCTCCACAAAGCGATCTGCGCTCCAGATGAGTAGAACAAAGCCCGCGATAATAGCCGCTATAAAAGTGAGCATAATGTGGTTCTTATTATAAAGAAAAAGGGGATTATACAGAACTCTTGTTTATCTACACTAGATTATTTTTGACAAAGAATAATCAGAAGCTATTGTAAAATATCACTATTTATAAATATTTGTTATCTATATATAAATAAATATGAATTTGGCGTTTTTTACTTCTATACTTTACCTTATATATGTCCACTCAAATGAAGATATAAGCGCAAAAATTTAATCAAAACTCTAATAAGAGAGGGGTAGAAGCATGACAAGCAAAACAGATGTTGTTATCCACATCAATGAAGCATTGGATAAAACCTATAGAGATAAGTTGTCGCATAATGTATGCGACTTCAATGGCGTTATTTCTGCGGATGTGAA
>CAZMWD010000301.1:0-2836 GCA_964569685.1 uncultured Cocleimonas sp.
GGTCTTTAGGTAATAACCGTCGGCTCGTGCATACCCGTATAACCGATTACATTAGCAATAAGCTCGGCTGTTTCTAATAAATTATAGAGTGCCTCTTGTGTATCAAGATCATGTAAGGCTATTTCTTTTTCATAGCGTTCTATATACAAACGGAGCGTCGCCCCTTCAGTACCTGTGCCCGATAGGCGAAAAATAATACGTGAATCATCATCAAAAAGAATGCGAAAACCTTGGTTTTCAGTAACCGAATCATCAACAGGGTCATGGTAGCTAAAATCATCGGCAGTGGTAATGGTATTGTTGTTAAATACTTTGCCGACCAAACTAGGAAGATTCTCTTTGAGGTTGGACATTAACGCATCGGCAGATTTTAGAGGGATATTTTCGTAATCGTGACGGGTGTAGTAATTTCTGCCGTATTCTGCCCAATGCTGGCGCACAATATCTTCCACACTTTGTTTACGTTCTGCCAGAATATTAAGCCAACAAAGTACCGCCCAGATTCCGTCTTTTTCACGTATATGGTCAGAACCTGTGCCAAAACTTTCTTCACCACATAATGTAATACGTTTATCATCTAGTAGGTTGCCAAAAAATTTCCAACCTGTAGGGGTTTCATAACAAGGAATATCAAGTTTTTTTGCCACACGGTCGGCGGCTTGGCTGGTGGGCATAGAGCGTCCAATGCCTTTAAGCCCTTTTTTATAAGCAGGTATAAGGTGTGCATTGGCAGCAATAATGGCGAGAGAATCGCTGGGCGTAACAAAAAAGTAATCACCCATAATCATATTACGGTCGCCATCGCCATCAGATGCCGCGCCAAAATTAGGGGCACCTTCTTCGTCGTACATACGCGCCACTAATTGCTCGGCGTGCACAAGGTTAGGGTCGGGATGAAAGCCACCAAAATCGGGTAATGATTGTCCACGAATAACAGAACCTTCGTCTGCTTCTAAAATACCTTCAAATATTTTATTAGCGTAACTGCCTGTTACTGCGTACATGGCATCGAAACACATGCTGAATTTATCGGATTTAAGTAGATATTTGATGAGCATAAAATCAAATAGGCTTTTCATTAATTCGGCGTAATCATCGACAGGATCAATGATTTTAATTGTCATATTGCCGAGTTCATAGTCGCCTAAAAGGTCTAATGGAATGCCTTTAATCGGTGCGATATTGTATTCTTTTATTTTTTTAGATTCTTCAAACACGGCATCGGTAAACTCTTCGGGGGCAGGTCCGCCATTACTGATATTATATTTAATGCCAAAATCACCGTTAGGGCCACCGGCATTGTGGCTTGCCGATAAAATAATGCCACCCAGTGCTTTGTTTTTACGAATCAGATGGGACGCAGCAGGGGTTGAAAAAATACCCCCTTGACCGAGTATGACGTGGTTTACATTATTTGCCGATGCCATGCGTAAAATAATTTGTATGGCTTCACGATTGTAATAGCGACCATCTCCACCAATAACTAACGTAGAACCTGCCAGTTTAGGTAAGCAATTAAAAATAGATTGAACAAAATTTTGTAAGTAATCTGTTTTTTTAAAACGCTGAACGGTCTTTCTTAGACCCGATGTTCCCGGTTTCTGGTCATTAAATGGCTGCGTTTTTACGGGTTGGATTTTTATTGGCTTACTGTAGTACATGCGTTCTCAATGTTAAAATAACTGTGTTAAAATACAAATATGATCGAAAAAACGTCCACAAAAAATCAGACAGGCTTTTATAAGGATTTTCATCCTAAACAAACAAAAGTCTTTTCGTCTCGTCCACACTCATTTGTTGATTTAATGGAGATGTATGAACTTAATTATATACGTCTTCGTCTATTCTGTGGTGATATTCGTGATCTCCCCGATGAATCAATTTCTACGGTTAAAGGTAGCGTCCCCATAAAATTAACGGTATTAGAGCGATCAAAACATACCACCTTGCTTATGTTAACCTATCTCTTTGAAAGCGACAAACGTCCTGACTTAAAAATTCAAGTTTATCATGACTCTAGGCAAGCCAATGTGCTTAGTCGTAGCTGCCAAATCACAGGCAGAGAAATTAGGTTATGGGAAAAGCAGGTCGATACGATATTGTTATGCCGTTGGCGTTTAAATCGTTTTTTATACAAGTGGCTACATTATTTAGACCACAAGGGACATGATTTCAAACAATAATATCCCATCGTCGTAATCTTGCCTCTCGATTAATAATTAATAGTCCCAAAATTTTTGGGTGCCAAAATATCGTTATCGAAATTGACAGAAAAGGAATAGAGTTAGACTATGGTGACAATGATTCAAGCTAGCCTTCTTAGAGGGCTGGCTTTAAAACAACTTTACTAGGAGCCTGTCCGAGAACTAGAAAGCTACTGCAAACCCCATGAGCACCATAACCTGTGCTTATTAAAATCGTTAAATATTTAGTGCTTTGCTTGCAAATGCTTAAAAGCGCATGCAGAAAGACTATTCGCCTCATTCAATAATCTCAGCTTATAATATTCCTGTGATTTTCGCTACGCTTCTAGTTCTCGGACAGCCTCCTAGCAGGTTGTTGATTTTCTCTTTTAGGGCATGAAAAAGTATTCATAAAGTACTCGAAATGACTATTTCACCCCCTAAAACCTGCTGTTTTTAGGTAAATCCCCCTTAATTTGGCTTACTCTGAGAGAAAATCAACAGCCTGTTAGGGTGAGATAAAAACCAGTTCTAAGAACGTGGTTTTTTAATTATTCGTTATTTTCGGTTCTTTTTCCAGCGCTTCTTACGTTCTATTTTAGTCGCTTTTTTACGCTTTTGTTTTTCTTCGCTTTCTGTTTTAGCGCGGATTT